>SKOL01000291.1 GCA_007120055.1 Anaerobacillus sp. | reverse complement strand
AATTATCGAAAGTTTTTATTTATGGAAAGATACTTTAAAATTAGTATAGGGAATATAACAGTGGCTTAAAATATCTTTCCATAATATTATTATTTACAAAAATCTTGCAACCACTTTAGTAAATCGGTATCCTCACTCCAAACAGGGATATCCTGTGTTACAACTTCCATGTATGCAGCTTCTAAAGCTTTTCTTTTAGTTTCCGTATTTGCTCTTAAATATATTTCAGTTGTAGTAACATTAACATGCCCTAATAAATCCCTTATATAAATGATATTCACTCCTGCCTCTAATAAATGCATAGCTTTAGTATGTCTGATCATATGAGGATGTAAACGATTCGGAAATATCATTTCAGTGTGTGATAACTTTGCTTGATCTAAATACTTGTTTAAAATATATGCGATTCCAGGTCTAGTGAAAGGACGTTTATTATTGTTGTAAAATAACGGGTGATCTTGTCTTCCGTTTTCTAACAACTTATTTTCTTCAAGGTAACTTTTTAACAGCTCTTTCGTTTTATCCATAATAGGAACACTTCTACTTTTATTTCCTTTACCTGTTAAAGTTATTGTAGATGGTTTCATAAGCCTAACATCACTCGTTTTCAAGTCTATTAATTCTTGTACACGGGCACCTGTATCATATAAAGTGGCCATTATTGTTAAATTTCGCCTTCCTTTTTTCTTGCTTACATCAGGTTGTTCTAGTATATATTTAAGACATTCCTGAGACAGATATTCCACAGTGTTTTTTGGCTTCTTTTTAAAAGGGATTCCTAATATTTTTTGACATTCTAATATAATCTCTGGGTGTTCTGATTGTGTATAGCGATAGAAACTATGAATTGCAGCTAATCTTTGATTGCGAGTGCTAATACTCACATTGCGAGTTTTTTCGAGCCAAGACAGAAAATCTCTGATATGTTCTACCTTGATTTTATCAAAGGTAAGGAATTCTGGCTTTACTCTACGTTCTATTTCAAAAAACAAAAGTAATTGTTTAAATGTATCTCGATAAGATTTTATCGTATTTATGCTTACGTTGCGCTGGCTAGGGAGATAATCAGAAAGAAAATGCGTGAGCGTTCTTGCAAAATCAGTCTGTTTCATTTGACCATACCTCCGGTATAAGAGTCGAAAAACTTTGCTCAACGCAAAACACAATATTTGGATATAAATCAGCTGTAAGTCTTAAATAGTGTTGTGTGCCTCTTAAATCATTGTGACCCAAAAACGCAGATAGATAAGGAAGTGAATTGTTAATATCAAAGTCACTTAAAACCCATTTTTTCAAACAATGGACGGCAAAAGAATGTCGGAAATCATGAAGTCTCGGCCCTCTACCACTATGGGAAATTCCAGCTTCCCATAGGATTCCTCTGTACAATTTATAAATAGTCGATTCACTATATTTTCCTCCGTAAGGAGAGGGGAAGAAAAAAGTATTGGAGGGACTGATTTGGTGAACTTGATCCGAGTATAAGCGACAACGATTTATCAAAGAATCTGCCATTGGTAAAATTCTTTCTTTACCAAATTTCGCACCTCGAATATGCAGAAGTCCTTGATTTAAATCCACATCTTCCAGTTTTAAATTTAATGCTTCTGAAATTCGTAGTCCACATCCATATAGTATGCGAAACAATAAAGAAAGAATGTAGTGTCTATTCAGGGAAATGCTGGAAATAGGAAAATGATCACAAACTACGAATATATTTTTCAACTCTTCTTCTGAAAAAATATAAGGAACATAAGAATATCTATCAATAGAAAGAGTGGATGAAGGATAGACATACGCTGTATATCCAAGGCGTATCATATATTTTGCTAGTCCCCGCATTAGCGAGACCCTTCCGTTTCTTGTACTTGCAGTCTCGTTGGGCTTTTTCTCTATCCATCGTAATACTAACTCTTTAGTCAATTCTTTTTCCAGATGGTTTTCCCTGAGAACTAAAGTATCGAATTGTTTCAATAAAGAAGAACTTTTATCATATTTATAACCAACAGCTCTTTTTTCTTCAATATATCCATTAATAATGTCACCTAAGATACTTTGGAGCACAAAAGCTTGATCACTCATCTTTTAGCACCTCCTCCGGGTCTATGGAACATCTCTTTAATCCTTCCCAATTTGTTTGGAGGTAGATACTAGTTGAGTTTGAATTAACATGCCCGAGAACTTCAGAAATTACTGATAACGGAGTTCCTTGCTCAAGTAAATAGCTTGCAAGTGAATGACGAAGTGAATGAAGCCCACGTCGCTTTTCAGTGTTGATTTTAATGCCAGCAACTCTAATGTATTTTGTGATTATATAATGGAGATTCGCGTCTTTTCCAAATGCATCAAAAGGTGCTTTCATTCTAAGAAAAACATTAGGCGAGTCGCTAATCGGACGTCCATATTTCAAATAATCAATTAATGCCCAGCCTATATCTTTTAATATTGGATATGTCACAGTATTTTTCGTTTTATTTTGGCTTATATTTATAATTTCAGATTGCCAATTCAAATCAGATAATTTCAAATTTTTGATATCTCCAACTCTAATGCCAAGCTTGGCAACGAGAAGAAGAATTGCATAATCTCTCTTTCCACTTGGATTTCCTCGGTCAATACTATTTAGCAAACGTATAACATCTTCTTTATCCCAAACAGATGGGACTGGAGGATAATAATGCTTACTCTGCTTCGGAACTTGTAAAGATAAATCAATATCAGTATATTTATTAACATATAGAAACCTCAAATATACTCGGAGGGTCGTCAAAATTGAGTTCATGCTTTTTTCATGATATCTATAAATCGTTTTAACATAATTAGATATGTGTTCGGGTGTTATGTCGTTAGAATCCATAATCTTAAGACTGTCAAGATAGTCGATAAAAAAATATAAACGTTGAATCCTTGTCCTAAGCCCTCTTTTAGAGTACTCATTATTCTCGCATTCTTTTTCATAATCAATAAGTTCGCTTTCAAATTGTGGCGGCTTAATATATCCCGGCTTCTTCACAATCCTTCGGATTATTACTCCATGAAGCTGAAAATCACCTAAAACTCTTATTCTTCTAATAGGTCCCTTGACGTTTTTTGGAATTACCTCATTGTAGTAGTCTACTGTACAATTGTATTTTGCTTTTAAAAAATCTGTTCCTAACTGCTCCGAAAAATGAATTTCACCTTCTGCTCTTGCGAATGCAATAACTCGTTTGTAAAATGCCCGATACCCACAAATCGTGTTATACGAATAATTTAACCTTTCTAATTCTGATAACACTTTAGAAACAAGTTCTTCAATAAGGATCCTAGTCATTATCATGCACCTCCTAGATTTTTATAAATCTATTCTGAGGTGTTATGGAAAGAAATAAAAGATCCTTTCAGGTTAAATAAAGGAACAAACCTTTATTTCTTTCCATAAATAAAAACTTTCGATAATTCCCGGTGCCCGGGTTTCCTGCCAGTATGACATTCCTGCCTTCCTTGATGAAATCCAGACTTACAAAGCGCTTGAAATACTTTTGCGCATCCTCCGGCAAGTCCTCGATTGACAGATCTT
>SKOL01000711.1 GCA_007120055.1 Anaerobacillus sp. | reverse complement strand
CTTATTATAAGTGGCACGGCCTAGGAGCCGTAATGATAAAAGAGAGGTAGGGCTTTTGTTTTTTAAGGTTTTAAAGAGTGACACAGAGACATTATCGCGGCAAAAATTTTAAGTTCATATTATAAGCTGAGCTAGGGTGTTTCCTAAGCTCAGCTTTTTTATTTTTCATCTATATCAATAGTATCGCTCACCCATAACCCCCTTGACCTTCTATATTAACACTTCGATTTCATAACCGTTTCCCTTAAGCACCGTCAAAATTTTGGCGACATGGTCTTTATTTTTGGTTTCTAATGAAAGAAGCAATTTTGCATATCCAGGTAAAATTTTTTCACCAATATGCTCTAATGAAATCGATAAAATATTACCCTCAAGCTTTGTAATCATATGTAAAACGTCTTGCAGTTGTCCCGGTCTATCTTTTAAAATCGTAGAAAAATGAATATAACGCCCTGATTCAACCATTCCATGTTCAATAACCCTTGATATAAAATTCATATCAACGTTACCTCCACTTAAAACCGCCACTACATTTTTGTTTTCCAATGGGGTTTTTTTATAGAGAAGTGCAGCTAAAGAACTTGCTCCTGATCCCTCTACTAACAATTTATTACGCTCTAAAATCATTAGCATTGTTCTAGATATTTCCATCTCGTCAACACAATAAATGTCGTCTACATAGTTTTTAATAATTTCAAACGTTTCAATCCCTGGCTTTTTTACAGCAATCCCATCCGCCATTGTTGGTAACGATTCGATCGATATCGGTTTTGTCGCTTCTAACGACTGTTTCATACTTGGGCAAGCAAGCGCTTGTACTCCATAAACTTTAACTGATGGCTTTAACGTTTTAATAGCTAAAGCAACACCGGCAATAAGTCCTCCTCCTCCGACCGGACAAACTACTGCATCAACATCTTTAAGTTGTTCTACTACCTCTATTCCGATCGTACCTTGCCCAGCAATTATCGCTTCATCATCAAAAGGGTGGACAAAAGTTGAACCTTTTTTCTTTTGTAAATCAAAAGCAAACTGCAGCGCTTCATCAAAGCTAGAACCTTTCAAAATAACTTCAGCCCCATACCGCTTTGTCGCTTCTACCTTACTTAAAGGTGCCGTTTGAGGCATTACTATAGTACACGGAGTTTGTAATTTATTAGCTGAATACGCAACACCTTGTGCGTGGTTTCCAGCCGAAGCACAAATCACCCCTTTTTGTAATTCTTGTAGTGATAATGAAAATAATTTATTGCATGACCCTCTCACTTTAAATGAACCCGTTTTTTGAAGGTTTTCTAGCTTTAAAAATACTTCGTTGTTCGACAACTCACTAAATGTGCTTGAATAATCTAACGGGGTCTCGTGAACAAGCTCAGCCATCTTTTCTCTCGCTTTTCTTATTTCTTCAAGTGTCACAGCCATAAAATTAAACCTCTCTCTTATATTAATAAGCCTATTTTTAGCTGATCATAGGAGTTTATACGAACTTTAAGTTTAATGTTTCACTCTCAACGATTTTTAACATAAAAGGAGGCCGCCATATAAGTGACAGCCCCCTATCATATTAATTGTTTTGTTTTTCACACTTTTTATGCTTATATTTTTCTTTATGCTTATCCCAATTTGGAACAAACCCATTCTCTTCAAGCTTGTTGTAATGTTGGTCAAACTTCGAAATGATTCTTTCGCCTTTTTCTTCACTTATAACCCCGAATTCCACATACTTATTAATCAATTCTTTTTTCTTTTCCATGATATCATTTACTAACTCCGATATTTCTTGTTTCTGTTCTTCCGTTAATTCAACTTGATTTATGCCCTCATCTTCCATGTGAGCAAATGTATTTTGAACAGCCCCCATACTTAAGAGCATAACCACTGTCCAACTAATCACCATTTTTTTCATTTAAATCACTCCTTCATTCATTTTCGGTGGTAGTATTTACTTAAAAAGAGATTATTATCCATTTCAATTAAGCGAGCACGCCTTTTTTACATAGGGCTACTTGAGTGAATTTCATAATTACCAAAATAATCCACATCACGCAATATATAGTTTGCGAATGGTTTTGACGCAACTATATATTGATCTTAGTGGCGAGAATAATGGATTATGAAATTCATTGACTTAATATAAACAGTCGTTGCTTATGATATTTAATGGAGCCTTCCATATAGAAAATCACCATTTTTTCACCCTTTTATATGATACAATTTAAGTAATGAATGATCATATTTATAATTGATGGTGGCAGTTGGTCTACATCATAGTTCATAAAAAACCTTAACGTTATGGAGGGCTTATGGAAGCACAATCTAAATTTTTAAAAGTTATTATCTTTCTATTATTAATTAGTCTCATCTTAAATTTTTATAGCTTTTCACGAATCGGAAATTTAAGTACTGCCGTGGATCGAATCCACAGTGATCTTCAATGGGAGAACGACCGTATTGCCCAACAAGTCAATTCATTAAGCCGTCAATTAAATGACATACAAGAGCAAGAAAAGTGGATCATAAAAAAAGAATTTTTAGCCAATGAAGAGAAATCGTCACCTGAAGAAATTCACGTTAGCCTCGAGTGGACATTCAAAGAAATTGAAACAAATGCCGACGTCACTTTACTTTATCGGGAAAATAGCACTGTTAACTGGAAAGAAATTGAAGCCTCTAACACTAATGGTACAAATTATATCGCTCATCTAGTTTTATCGAGTGACAATGACTATGAATATCAAATTGTAGCTAAGAATAGCACTATCGTTACGAGCAACATAAAGAAAATCCCACAACGAATATATAAAGCAACGCAGATGGTCTCCAATGGTTACGGTTTCGGAGAAGACCAATATGGAAACCTTACTGATTTTGAAGCGTATATTGATATGCTTGAACCACCACTATTTGAATTCTTCAAAATGAAAGAAGCAAGTCTGCAAGCTTATGTAGGGGAAAATTTGATAAAAGAAACACCATTTAAACTAGCTTACCCTGACTTGCCAGAAGAAAGACAGCATTATAGTGCGATTATCAGATCATTTAACGAACAACCGACTTCAATCCGTATCGTCGTGGAATACAACAATGGCACGATCCATGAAGGCGAAATTTGGCCTAATGATACATTCAACAGAGGATGGAACAATTAAAATTATGAACATTATTTGACAGTCTTTATTCTAGATTACGAATATAACCGTATTCTCGTAAATCATGTTATAATAGTGAAAAGTATTTTACTATAAAGTGAGGATCTAAAAACGTGCTATATTATCGTCAATATATTAACGACTATACAAAACCTTGGGTCACTTTTATTCATGGTGCCGGGGGGAGCTCAAATACGTTTTTTAAACAGATTAAAGAGTTCCGTAAGCATTTTAATGTCCTCCTAATTGATTTACGAGGACATGGAAAATCTAAAAAATCTCGCTGGCAAAAAGGCGATTCTTTTTTACAAATCTCTGAAGAGGTTATCGAAGTATTAGATCACTTAAAAATAAATCAGACACACTTTATTGGAGTTTCATTAGGCACGATTGTCGTTCAAACACTTGCTCAAAAATATCCTGATCGTATCAGTTCAATGATACTTGGGGGTGCAGTAATAAAATTTAATGTTCGAACGAAATTTTTATTAACACTTGGTAATCTAGGAAAATATATTATTCCATATATGTGGTTATATCGCTTATTCGCTTGGATTATTATGCCAAAGTCGGCACATTCTAAATCACGTAACGTCTTCGTTGACCAAGCGAAAAAGATGTGCCAAAAAGAATTTATCCGTTGGTTCTCTGTAACTAGAGCCATCAACCCTTTTTTAAGGAATCTACAAAGAGATTTTTTCAACATTCCGACGTTATTTGTTATGGGAGAAGAAGATTATTTATTTCTACCACCTGTTAAAGATTTAGTTAAAGAAAATAAAGACCTTAAACTAGAATGCATTAAAAACTGTGGCCACGTTTGCAATATCGACCAACCGGAACATTTTAACAATACGACTATTAATTTCATATATAAGCAAACTAGTTTAAAAGAAGTTTTATAATAAGAACAACGTTTTGCCTCCTCTTCGCGCTTCACCCTCATGAATAGGCAAATCTTGATGGGCCGAAACGCTCGAGAAGCTAGGCGCTGCTCCTGCGGTTACTCGTCGCAAAACTCCAATGTAGCATTTTCAGTGAAGAGTCTTGGAGCTAGACAGTTCCCAAATTTTTTTATATTTTCTTATCTAGAGAAAAGGACTATGCCAATTGTATAATGGCATAAGTCCTTTTTTGTATGAAAGAAGGTGGATGCTTTCGTGAACGAGCCTCTGAGATTCGATAGAATATGCTCCTGCGGTTACTCGTCGCAAAGCAGCACGAAGCCTATGCTAAGATGTGTGACATGATGTGATTGAGGTCAGTAGCTTCACAGCGAAGTGAGGGAAAGTGTCCACCTTTTCATCTTAGATGGTGACGAATAACCGTCATGTGCTTTTTTGTATGAAAACAGGGGGCAGTTTTCTTAGTAAATTAAACCCGTTTGTACGTAAAAGCTCTCCAAACATGCTCTAACGGGCCATACTTAAATCTCGCCATCCAAAACTTACTTAAGAAGACTTGAGCAGTAAAAATGACCAAAGTAACAAGAATACCTACCCCAGGCGCTACTTTGCCGTAAAGTCCAAGTCCATAACCATAAAACAGCATTAAACAAATAACGGTTTGTAGTAAATAGTTCGTCAACGCCATCTGTCCTACCGGGGCCAAAAATTTTAGACGGACTTTCCATTGTCGCTGTTGGCATAGCAATGTAATAGAGCTGATATAAAAGAAGGAAACGATAAGACCAGATATGAGGGAAAGCACTTCTAGCGATGCTTCATGTAAATAAAATGGGACGATAAAAAGTTCCGCCTTTAAAATTACATACACAAAAGTTAAAACAGCACCATAAATGAAACTTTTTTTCCAGACTTTTCGGATCCACTCCAAATGACCAGAGATGTTCATTAGTACGCCCTTTTTTCCTACATATAATCCAATCAGGAAAATAAAAAGCACCATCGGTATAGTAATGATAAAGTTAGGTAAAATCAATGGTATTTCTTCCGTTAAACGAAACGCTAAAATTTCTGAGAAATTCCCATTTTGAAAAACTATCACAGATTGTTCTACTAAACTTGCCCAATCATTCATAGGTGCAAAATTTTCACCTAATACGTTTTCCATAAGTGACGATAGGAACGTAAAAAAGCCGGTAAGAAAAACAACTACACTGAATATTCCAATCGCCCATTTTCTAATTTTTTCGATGGAAGACTTTCTAAATAACAATAACAAAAATCCTGCAATCGCATAATTAAGTAGGATGTCTCCACTCCAGAATATGAAAATATGAATAAGTCCTAGTATTAATAAAAACGACAACCTTCTTGAATAAAGCCTACCAACAGATAGTCCCTTGGCGCTGACACGCTCCATAAAAAGGAAAAATCCTAGTCCAAATAAAAATGAAAAAGTCGTAAAAAATTTCCCTGTTGCAAAAATCGTAATAAACCAATCAGCGGTATTACTTATCGCACCTTCAAACAGCGTACCACCTGAAAGTATTAAAAATAGTTTAGGAGCTACGAAAAATTGCATGTTAACTAGTAAAATACCTAAAAGCGCGAATCCTCGTATCACATCTAACGTGATAATCCGCTCTTCTTGTTGAGTCGGGTGAACCCTCACTCCTTCCATTCCCTTCACTCCATCTCTCCTTGTAGTTTATAACCTTTATAAGATTATACCTTATAATATATGAGTACTATCGCAATTACCATCCTATTTCCACTTTTCATTTTCGACAAAATCTACAAAAGCTTTATTTGCTTTTGATAAATACGTTTTCTTCTTCCATGCTAAACCTAAAGAAAGGGTAATTGGTGGGACTAACGAAAGAGGTACTAAATCAGTGTCATCTTGAATGACCATTTTTAAAAATAGCGTTACCCCTAACCCTTTTCTCGTCAACGATTTCGTTAATGAAATTTGATTTGTTTCAAATGCAATCGTTGGTGTTAAACCCGATTCATGAATATGGTTGATTACAAGGTCTCTTTGAAAGTACCCTTCTTTAAAAAGGACGAGCGGTTCGTCAGCTAATTGTTCATATGTAATCTCAGCTTGTTTGGCTAATTGATGGGATTTCGGAACACATACGACCATTTCTTCTTCAATGATCGGTATAGCTTCTAAATCCGCGGTCATTTCTTCAAGAACAATGACCCCCATATTAATCTCATCGTTTTCAATGTGAGTTTGAATTTGCTTCGTTCCGTCCTCAACAATTGAAATGTTTAATTGCGGGTACGATTTTTTAAAAGCAACAATGATATTCGGAAAGTAAAAAGACCCCATCATTGAAGGTAACCCTAGCTTCACTTCCCCTCTTTCTAAGCCACGTAATTCTTCCATTTCTAAACGCGCTTCTTCTAATTGATCAAATACTTTTTCAACATGAATTAAAAAACGCTCGCCTTCAACAGTTAAACGAACTGCTCGGTCATGACGATGAAACAACTTTACACCGATCTCATTTTCGAGCTTTTTAATTGCCATACTCACTGCTGGTTGAGCAATAAACATTTTTTCCGATGCTTTCGTAAAACTTTTCAACTTTGCTGTTTCATAAAAACATTGCAGTTGACGGAGTTCCAACACCTTTCCCCCATTTCTACAAAAAATTTTAACTTTTTTATAAAACGACTTGTGGCTCTACTGTTACTTTCTAGTAAGTTAACGAATTTCATAATTCATGATTCTCGCCACTAAGATCAATATATAGTTGCGTCAAAACCATTCGCAAACTATATATTGCATGATGTGGCTCATTTTGGTAATTATGAAATTCACTCAGGTAAATAGACAGTCGATTTTTATCTAACATTTTAACATAAATATTTTTTATGAAGTTAATAAATATTATATATTTTATTTATCTTAAACGCGACGGTAATATGAAATAGTAAGCAGTTCAGTCACAAGGCACTCATGACGGTAAACCTCACCATCTAATATTGAAAAGGCGGATGATTTCCTTCTCTTCGCTGTGACCTTCTATCGAATCTCAGAGGCTCGTTCACGAAATCATCCGCCTTTTTTCGTACAAAACCAGCATGATGATAAACTTCACCATCTACGTGTAAAAAGCTGGTGATTTCCTTTTTAACTAACCAACTTTTACACGCAAAGGTTATCTCACTAAATTTAATTTGAAAGCATCAATAAATTAACTACAATTACATGAAGGATGGATAACAATGATTGAATTAAAGTCAAAAAATTTCTGGCGTGCCTCAATAGCACTTGGGTTAGCAGCTTTTATCGCCTTTAGTAACCTTTATTTTACACAACCACTACTTCCGATCATAAGTGAAGAGTTTTCGGTTTCACCTCTTACAGCGAGTTTGACAGTTTCTTTTGCCTTACTTACTGTTGCGGTCTTTTTCTTTTTATATAGCGCAGTGTCAGACGCCATTGGTCGTAAAAATGTGATGATTGGAGCGATGCTTTTACTGTTTATTGTTACTTTTTCAATTGCCTTTGTGCAAAGCTTTGAAGCTTTTTTACTGCTAAGAATTTTACAAGGGGTTTTTATCGCCGGGATACCTACGGTTGCACTAGCTTATATCGGTGAAGAGTTTTCTCCACGGGCGTTAACGGTCGCAATTGGCATTTATATTAGCATGAATTCAATAGGGGGGATGGGCGGTCGTGTATTAAGTGGGATTTTCACAGATGTTTATGATTGGAGAATTGCTTTTATCGCGATCGGCTTTGTAAGTTTACTATTTTTTCTATTTTTCCTTAAGCTTTTGCCACCGTCAGACTATTTTCAGCCAAGGAAATTTGATCGACATAAGGCGATTCAAGATTATCTTTCCCATCTAAAAAATAGAAAGCTACGCCTAGCCTTTTTTGTCGGTGGATTACACTTTTTTATTTTTGTTGGTCTTTATAATTATGTCACGTATTTACTAACCGCACCACCGTTTTCGTTACCAACGGTTATTATTGGCTTCTTATTTTTAACGTACTTATCAGGGACAGTTAGTTCCACACTGGCTGGAAAAGCAATTACGGTCTGGTCTCAATCATTAACGATTGCTATCGGTATTTCGCTTATGGTTATCGCAACATTGCTGATGCTAGTGAACAACCTCGTTACTATTATTGTTGGCCTGCTCATATTAAGTTTTGGCTTCTTCTTTGCGCATTCAACACTGAATGCTTGGGTTAGTAAACGAGCGAAGTTTGCCAAAGCTTCCGCATCTGGACTTTACTTCACTTCGTATTATGTAGGCGGCAGTCTTGGGAGCTTTTATTTAGGTTTCTTTTGGCATTACTGGGGCTGGTCTGGAGTCATTGTCGGAACGTTACTCATATTAAGCCTAACCTCATTTTTATTATTGCAAATGAGTCTGATTGAAAGGCGAGAAAATACGAAACAAAAGAGCAGATATCAACTTTTAAGAGCCACTAATTAATTTGGTGCCTAACGGTATCACTATCTTTTAGGACACCCCTTCTCAGTTGGCTTTAGACTTTTTTTTCTGTGGTGGATAAACGTATGGCTCTTCCGGCTTTTCGGTCAATTTCCAATGAGTTACTTTAATCAACGGGAGCTTTTTATCATTATGATTCGTGACATTAATCGTTCCTAACAATTTAACCCAACTATTATCCGGAAACGTAACACCGTCCTTAAATTCACTTAAAATACCGATCACCGTAGCATCAGCGACACAGTGAGTAATTAAAAAACGGCCAACGACATATTCATTTTCCTTTAATTGCTCACCTTTTAAAATAAACCCTTCTAAAAAAATTTGTTTATTTTTAAATATTTCCGGGTTTTGAAAAAGAACATCACTATAAGAGGAAAAATTTTCTTTTGACATAACTATCGGTGCCTCTGCAAGCATTTTTTCAATCAATTCTTCTTGTAAAGCAGTTCTAGGGGGGGTCTCCTCCCCTTGACCACAATCGCCACTCTCCTTCTCGTTTCCTTTCGATTGAAAAAGGATCCCTCGTTTTTCTGCAAAATTAGCATCTAATTCTTTTGGGGCTAATAATAAACCTGTAATCAACGGTAATGACACTAGTAAATATACAAAAAATTGTCCAAATGAAAACTGTTTTTCATGTTGCTCATGACACGCGCAGTCAATATTGTCACTGTATTCCCATACTCTTTTCACTTGAATAAAAAACATAACCAGTAGAATAATAGAAGCGATTTGGGTAAAAATAATAAACTTCGGATTAACATATTTTAATATTTCACCACTATAGTGAAGTTTAAATAAAAATGCAGTAAAGCCTAAAAGAATAAGCGCTTTTAAGGCATGTTGAATTGAAAAGTTCACTACTACTCCCCCCCGCCTCTTTTTTTACAGGTAAATATTTATCAAGCTATTAACAATACAATAGCAAACACTGTAACCGTTATTAAAAACATTAATGTGATCACAAAACGAAATTTAAATGCACCCATGAGCATAAACGTATTCTTCAAATCTAGCATTGGTCCATACACTAAAAACGCTAAAATAGGTGTTGTTGTCGGGAAGAGGTGGCGAAACGATGCCGCGATAAAAGCATCTGCTTCTGAACATAAACTTAATACGTATGCAAGTCCCATCATGATAAGCGTTGAAGTAACGAGATCCTCCGTAATTCCGAGCAGTGAACCTGTTGATACATATGTTTGAACGAACGCTGCTAATAGAGCCCCCATCACTAAAAATTTAGCAACTCCGAAAAACTCATCGATCGAATGGCGACAAGCTTCTTTGATTCTATTAGTTAAAGGTGCACGGTTCATTTCTTTTGATACAGGTATGTCAGTGACTTTTTTTCTTACTTGTCCATGTTTAAAAAAGAAACTAATAACAATTGCTACAATCATTGCGACAATAAAACCGATCAACATGCGTAATAAAGCTATTTTACCATCATTACCAAAAGCCATATACGTTGAGCCGATAACAACTGGGTTTATAAGCGGACTTGTCAATAGAAAGCCTACTCCTGCGTATATAGGAACCCCCTTAGCGACTAAACGACGCACAATCGGAACAATACCACATTCACAGGCGGGAAACATTACCCCAATGACACAGCTAGACGTCACTGCTAAAAAGGGGTTTTTCGGGATAAGGCGACGTATATGATCTTCAGTAATAAAAACTTGGATAGCTCCTGAAACAAATACACCTATTAAAACAAATGGAAGTGCTTCTATTAAAATACTTACAAAAACTGTATTATAGATTAATATTGAATCAGGTATTGAAAATGTCTTTCCCGACATTTTCAAACTCATATAAAAAAGATATCCAATGATAAAGAAAATCACCGTCGCCGTTATTTCCGTTAAATAACTTTCTGCTCTTTTCAGCATACCGTCCTCCACATATTTCGTTTGTTGCTAATATATATGTGGACAAAGCTGCTACCATGAGTTTTTATTTAAAGCAACTCACGCCACTAATCCGAAAACAGGACGATATTAACATCTCCACCTGAAAGCTTTCCGACTTCTTCAAAAATGCGTTTGGCAGTATTTAAATCAATACCTTCATCTTCAAAAAGAAACGAATTATTGGTAGCATATTCAAATGCTTCTGCTTCACGTATCGTATTTTTATCAAAATAAGAAAGGTCGTTGCCATAATCAAACTTCGTTGCGTAAGGTTTTAAGTAACCAAATTGTTGAATATACTCAACAGCTTTAATTCGTTTACATGCGTAAGGAAATCGAAATTTAGCTAAAAATTGTTTTTTAGCCTCATCATTCTCAACTAATATATTTAAATCATGATTAGGCTTAAGATTTGTTGCTTTGTACGATGCTTTATGTCGATAATGATGAAATTCTTTAATTCCTAACATATGAAGAATATTTAACGTTTCAATCATTTTCCCGTTTGTGTTTAACCAAACTTCGTTTAAGGTGTCATCTCTCAAGATAAACGTGAAGTTATGCTGTTTGATAAGCTTTCGGTAAGAGTTCTTTATACTTGCATCAAATTCTTTTCGACTATAAAAGACCCTTCGATGGAGGTGTCCGCTTCTTTCAATGACTTCGATATAAGGTGTTTTATCTATATAATACAGCTCAAATTCACGAATATCAGAGATAAATGGCAAAATTGATTTTACATATTCCTCCACCTGTTCGGGATCTTCACTGTAATATGCAAAGCGATTCAATGTATCTCCCCCTCACATTCCTTTGTTACAAAATATGCAGGAATGTAAGGATAGAGAACATTTGAAAATAAATTGAAAAACAATTACAATTTGTTGGCTTGTTTTGTGACTAGCAAATAAAGAAGCGTAACTTGTTAATTCACTCCTAACATTTATTTTTTAGCGTTTTCCCTTACTTTTCGAATAAATTGTTCGGCATTAATCTCACCGCTCAATTTTTCACGCATCAAATCCATGTACACTTCATTAATCTCAACTCCTGAAGACCTTAATGACGCTTGTAAACCTTTTAAGCCTTTGTCAATTTGTTGTCGATCCATATAAATCACTCCAATACTTTTAATAGGTTAGCTCTAGCACAAATGTAGTGAAAGCCTTCTTCCCTTTTATTAAGCATTGACAAATATTGATACAAAAATAAGAGGCTGTCCCCAAAGTGTTAGACACTTTGTTTTGGGCAGCCCCTTATTTTAATTTAAGAAATACTTTCATTCGTTTTGATTGGTTCGACCGCTAAGCTACGGTTACATGAATCGACTAAATCGTTAATAATTTGTTGTACAGGAAGAATTTCTTTAATTTCAGGAACTCTTGATCCCGCAAAGACAATTCCGTTTTCAACATTCCCTTTTACAGCTTGAACAAGAGAATCTAACGTACAAAATTGGTAATTACATTGTTTAAGGCAAGAGTGACACTTTTCAATATTTATCTTCTCTAAGTTGTTTACTTTTTCAACAAAGCTATTTTTAATCGCTCTTCCGTGAAGACCTACTGTTGTTTTTACTAAAACAGTATCTCCTTCTTCAGCTTGTAAATATTTTTGTTTATATGCATCTGGCGCATCACATTCGACACTAGCCACAAAGCGAGTACCCATTTGTACACCACTTGCTCCCATTTTAAGGACTTTAGCCACGTCTTCACCCGTCAATATACCACCTGCAGCTATTACTGGAATATCTACAGCATCAATGACTTCAGGCAAAATATCAAAGAGTGGACGATCCGTTCCTAAGTGGCCACCTGCTTCAAATCCTTCTACAACAACAGCTGCAGCTCCGAGTTTTTGTGAAATTCTCGCTAACTTACCTGAAGATACGATTGAGATAACTGGCACACCGTATTCTTTCCCCCACTGATACATGTCACGGGAAATACCTGCACCTGAAATGATAAAATCAACTTTTTCTTCCATCGCAGCTTTTATCGTATTTTGAAAATCTGTCATCGCAAATAAAACATTAACTCCTATATAACCTTCGCCATTCGTCAGTTCGCGTGCTTTGCGAATTTCGGCTTTCATTTCCTCTATTGGAATACCTGTTCCTGAAATAATACCAATTCCGCCAGCGTTGGCAACAGCCGAAGCTAGTCCACTTAACGAAATAGCAACTCCCATACCCCCTTGCATAATTGGTACCTTTGGTGTCATATGAGCAATTTTTAACTGTGGAATATTCAACAGAGCTCCCCCTCATTTATAAGTTCAATTAAACATAAGATATATGGATAATTATTACCTAGTAATAATTTCAGACTGCCG
>SKOL01000625.1 GCA_007120055.1 Anaerobacillus sp. | reverse complement strand
GATAAAGTTATGACGAAGACGATGATTAACAATTATGCGAAAGGAAAAGTGTTTTTTTTTTTTTTTTTTAAAAAGTACTCTAAAGAGCACTTAATCCTGCTTAGCATGATCTTTCAATTGAAAGGCACGTTATCAATCAATGACATTAAGACGACTCTCCAAGGCATCAATAATAAGATTGTCACTGACAACATCAATTTAGATTCTTTTTATAACAGTTATCTTGAGCTTTTTGAAAAAAATGTAGAAAGCTTTAAAAAACATGTTGATACACAAGCCGGAGCTGTGGAAGAAGAATTATCAAAATTAGACGATCAAGATCGTCACTCTTTAGAACAAGTTTTACTCATCTTATCATTAGTTAGTACAAGTAATATGTATCGTAAACTAGCTGAAAAGCTTATTGACAATTTAAATCAACCGAAGAACGATTAGTATTTAATTACTGGGAATAGGGGCTAGGCTTATCGGATTCATTCGTAGTTAATACTTTTTCAAAAAAAGCTACCGCAAGTAGCTTCAATGCGGTAGCTGTTCCAAAAATTAATTGTCATTGTTATCATTACTGTTATTGCGATTGTTACGGTTGTTGCGATTATCGCGATTTAAATCTTGTGCATCATTGTCAGATGCAAACTCAGTGTTTGCATTATCGATGTTTAACTCATCATTGTTGTTATTGTTGTTACGATTATCGCGTTTTCTGTTTTTACCCATGCGATCACCTCCTTAATTGTATTATTTAACAATAAATGTTAAACAATTCACAAACTAAATTGTTTTTACTATTTGCAAAAATCACATATTCATAATTAAATATTATTGTTTTACCAAATTTAACCTACATACATTTGGAAGCGCTTATATTATACTTTCATTAAGAATTGTGACATAATTGTGAACAACTAATTCTGAATAATAAATTAATGAAAGGAGATTTGATTTATGGCTTGGCTACATATCGTCATTTTAATTGGCTTAATAAGTATTATCGTTCCTGCAATGTTTTCTATTCTTCTCTGTTTTCAGTTAAGTAACTTATTAAGGAGTTTGCTAATATCGTTAGTTTCAATTGCTTTTACAGTGACCGTCACGTTTTATATATATTCTGATTGGCTGCTATACATAATGATTGCCGCTGTTGTACTACTTTCTGCAATCTCAGGCTTTTTAACATATTATCTCTTTGAAAAATACGGAAGTGATCGAAAATTCAGCTATGAGGGCGTAAAGGCAGGATAATAATACATACAAAACAAAAAGAGGCTGTCTTGAAACAAATGGCAGACAAAGCTTAATACCTAAATTATAGACGAATTTTATATGTATACATCTATAAATAGTCTATTCGCATAGTATCTGACACTCATGGGACAGCCTCTAATGAGGTACATGATTTAATTTTGATTATAGTTTTCGAGTCAGCATAATGACCTACTTCGTTAGCTTTTCAAGGATCGGCAACATATTTTCTAATTGCCTTTCTTCTTCACTTAATTCACTTTCGAAAAATAACAATGAATACATTAATTTAGCATCTGAAGAGGCCCATTGAATTACCCCACCTAAATCCTAACGGATTTTGAGGAAGGGGACTCTCCTTGAAAGAGACTACTAAGAAGCTTAGTAGACCAAAACCCATTCAACTAGGCAGTGGTTTTTCTACTTTTTAACTTAGCCATTCCTTTTATTTCATAATCTGTGAGAGCACCATGAAACAAGAGTCCACTTTCGCGAAACCGGTGTACGTCAAAAAGTTCTGATTGATAATATGTACATGTACGCATATCTTTCAGGATCGTTGAAACAGACTCCCATTGCGCCCAATGATGTAGACCTAGTTTCTTCTCTGGAACTAGTGAATGCAACATTGGTGGGAGCTTTTCTTTAAAACCCATTGCTCTTCGAGCAATTACGAATGAAGCAGCTTCATGAATAGAGATACCAAAGCGCTTCATGTATTTCATTTTTCCAATTTGAGACGTGTAGGCAGGGTTTACTTCAAACACTGCTACGCCCATTTTATCAGCACGGCTCTTAATGGCCGAAATTAATTTATTGTAAGCGAACATCGACATTTTTAGGGTTGCTTTTTTATGGCCATATGCATTTGAAACTTTCGATTTAGTGGTGTTTAGTTTTTCGAGTGCGATCGGTTTGTTGGCTTTAACTGCAATATCAACTAAAGCAATAGCTTCAACTTCGATCATCTTGGTGATTTGACCGCCTGTTTTTCCTTCTAATGAAAACGGAAGAATGCCACTCTTTATGTATTGACCAATGCGGTTGATGTTCGACCATGCAATATGGTCGTAATTAAGGTCAACACCAATAACCCCAGTGCTTTTGCTGTAGTTTGTGCTTGGGTTTTCGGGCACATCAACAATACACTTGAAAATATAATAGTCACCATGATCTTCTATCACCCATGAAATAGGTTTACCGGCCAGTTTTTTGTTACATGTGTTTTGAAGTTCAATCGCTTCATTCACTTCTTTTTGACCATAAGGAAATAAGAGGTTGTTAATTTCCATGCTAACACCGTTAGGTGTTTGAAACGAAAGAGCGTGCGTATCTGGATCATAATGAAATACAAAATTCCCATCCTTCGCATCTTTGCGACCACTGATCAACATTTCTTTATAGCGTTGCTGATGGAATTTTTGTTTCCAAAGAGGATGATTGTCTTTATATTGTTCTAAGGTATGTTGATGTTTGAATAACTTTTTTCCGCCAAAAACAACACTTTTCACTCCTGTTTCAAGAGAGTGCCGTTGTTTATTAAAACGATCCAATTTAAAGTTTAACCGACCTAATTTAGCCTTTAAAAAAGTAATTTCTTTATCCAAATATTCATGCTCAAATTGATAGGCATGATAGTAAATGTTGGTTTGTTTTTTAAACTCTACAACAAAATAATTACCTTTTTGCTGCTCGCGAGAACTTTTGTTAAACTTTGGCTTTCCTTTAACAAAAGAATCTTTTATCTTTTGCAAAACTGTCAATCTACTTTTTGTAGACTTTATTTTCTTTTTGATGCTATTAATTTGCTCTTTCTTGTTTTGGATGTACATTTTCTTTAGCTCTTCTTGCGAAGAAAAGAGAGCGTTCGCTTCTTGAACCACACTGTTAGCGTAATAATCATTGAATGAATACTTGTTTTTCACCGTCAGGTGCATGCTTTCTTTACGCTTTGATTGTTTTGATCGCTTCTCTTTTACTTGTAGCTGGAAAGAAAAATGTTTCGCTTGATTGAACACACGAAGGGCGTGCGAAATCGCATGTTGCATGTTTTCTAGTATTGTATTTTTGTAAATCCGTTTCGAAAAATATGCCCGCTTCATTTCACACGCCCCTTTCAATAATAGGTATTTTCATTATACAAGAACCTATGTTCGCTAACAATTTTCAATTTGGGTTTTAAAAACAAAAAAAGCCATTCATCCCCCACTTTACACTTCGTAAGAAGTGGGGGTCTTCTGGCTTAAGTTCGATAAAACTTTTCTGGTGGATCTCCTTCCATACCTGAATAGTAGACGTTTTTGCCGTTTACTTCGATGACTTC
>SKOL01000059.1 GCA_007120055.1 Anaerobacillus sp. | reverse complement strand
ACGTACAAAAAATAATTGATATTTTCAACTAAGGTTGAAGATTTGAGGAGGGAAACACGATGCCAAGAGTAAAAGGCGGTTATGTCGCTCGTCGTCGTCGTAAGAAAGTATTAAAATTAGCAAAAGGTTATCATGGTTCAAAACATAGATTGTTTAAAACAGCACAAGTCCAAGTAATGAAATCATTACTTTATGCTTACCGTGATCGTCGCCAAAAGAAGCGTGACTTCCGTAAGCTTTGGATCACTCGTATTAACGCAGCTGCTCGTATTAACGGTCTTTCTTACAGCCGTTTAATGCACGGATTAAAAGTTGCTGGTATTGAAGTTAACCGTAAAATGTTAGCTGATTTAGCAGTAAACGATGAAAAAGCATTTGCAGAACTAGCTGCAAAAGCAAAAGCAAACTTAAACTAAATGACAAATAAAAAGTCACTCTCACAAGTAGGGTGGCTTTTTTGAATTTACAATTCACAATTGTAAAAATTTCCTGGGGCTCAACTTCCTTCTTAGCGTTTACCCTCAATAATTTTAAATTAAAAAGGAAGTAGGTTTAAGTAGTGACAATTGAGATAGTTTTTGCATATGCTTTTTTGATTAATATCATTTCATTCGCGTATATGTATGTAGATAAGCAAAGAGCGATAAAAGGTCAATGGCGAGTCCCAGAAAGAAAATTTTTCATTTTAGCAATCATCGGGGGCAGTGCAGGTATCTTTTTAGGAATGAAACAATTTAGGCATAAGACGAAACATTTATCTTTTAAGGTAGGAATTCCATTAATTTTCTTGCTACAATTTGTCCTAATCAGTTATCATTATTTATAGTTATCATTCATAATTTTTAATAAGGACAAAGTAGCTAGGGTGAAAATTAGGTATAGAAATTAATTTCCTTAAGTGATACAACATAATTCCTTTTAAGGAAGGTGAAAGGCCATGTTTGAACAATTAGCAGAAGCGATACCAGTTTATATAGAAAAGAGCGGGATTATTGCGCCGATCTTATTTGTGTTATTTCACTTAATTCGTCCATTACTTTTTTTACCTGTTCTCTTTGTTTGTATGGTCGGTGGATATTTATTTGGAGTGATTTATGGATCGATCTTTTCGATTATCGGATTAACGCTAATGTGTATTATTTTTTACTTCGTTGCACAAAAGTTTCCTAATGCGTTATCGCGTTTTGCAAAATTAAATAATAAGATGATGAAAAATGGCCCATTAACAATGAATCAAATTATGGTATTAAGAATGGTGCCATTTGCCCATTTTCACTTATTATCTCTTTACGTTTTAGATCAAACGAATAATTTTAGAGAATATACAAAGTACTCATTTTTAGGTGTAATTTTACCTTCGATTATTTTTACAAGTTTTGGTCAAATGATCGTTGACCTTCCATTATTTTATTCTGTCGTATTATTATTTTTCTTAACGGTTGTATTTTTTGGGGTTAGAAGAAAAGCGATCGAAAAACCAGCGATTATCGAATGGAAGAAATTTTTTAAAACGAGTTAAAAACATCCCGTGCAGTTACGGTTACGGGCAGTTTAGGAAGAGAAAATATGAAATAACGTTTTAGGAGTATGAATTAGCATTAAATTCATACTCCTTTTTTGTAGCTAATTTGTTGACTAATTTAACAAAAGTTCTTTAATTGGGCTTTTCCATTCAATTTTTGCATTAGGATATGCTAACGTAATTTCTTTTTCAATAAAATAAAAGTCCTCTTTATTAAGCCCTTGTAGTTTATCTGGATTTTTGACCCAAACTTGTACTGTTACTACTTCGAACGCTTTGTCAGTCGTTCCTAAATATTTTTCACCCTCGAAAAGAACACCTCTATATGTGATTAAGAAGTTTTTTCGAATATTTTGTTTATCATCTAAAAAGTAAAATTGCTTTTTTTCGTGTGCTAATTCGAGCTTGCGTTTGGGATTCATTAAATATTTAATCGAACTGTATGCTAAAATAATAACGGCTATTAATATTAATAATCGGAATAAAAAAACAACCATTGGTATCCCCCTAACGACAAAGTGGTCTTAATTAGTATAAACGAAACTGTCCTTATTTACATTACGAATGAGCAAAGAAAAGGTTTCAAAAATTTTTATTTAAGTTGGATAGTTGGTTTGTTGGGATGAATAATAATTTTTATAAACAGGAGGAAGAAATGACTTACAATTTAAAAATTAAATTATTAAATGACGAGGCTCTTTTGCCGTATCAAGCGAATAAAGGTGATGCAGGTCTTGATTTGTTTTCTGTGGAGGAGAAGGTTATTAAACCAGGAGAAGCAGAGCTAATAAGTACAGGAATTATGATCGAGTTGCCGGAAGGGACGGAAGCTCAAGTGAGGCCGAGAAGTGGCTTAGCATTAAAACATTCAGTTACGGTATTAAATAGCCCAGGAACGATTGATGAAGGTTACAGAGGAGAAATTAAAGTAATATTAATTAATCACGGAAAAGAAGATTTTAAAGTGGAAAAACAAATGCGAATTGCGCAAATGGTCATAGCACAAGTAGCGAAAGTAAATATTATTGAAGTAGATCAAGTAACAACGACTGATAGAGGTGAAGGAGGGTTCGGTTCGTCCGGGGTGTCACAGTAGTAGAACAATTGAGAATTATTTCGATTACCGTTATAATAGTGTTGGTAAACATAACTAAATTTTTTTAGGAGGCATTTACATATGGATAACACTTTAAAAATGTTAAAAGATTTAACAGATGCGAACGGGATTCCTGGAAATGAACGAGAGCCTCGTGAAGTAATGAGAAAGCATATTGAGCCTTTTGCAGATGAAATTACTCAAGATCATCTCGGTAGCTTAATAGCTAAAAAGAACGGCTCTGCTGAAGGACCAAAAATTATGGTTGCTGGTCACTTAGATGAAATCGGTTTTATGGTTACGAGTATTGATGATAAAGGTTATTTACGTTTTCAATGTGTCGGCGGTTGGTGGGAGCAAGTAATGCTTGCACAACGCGTTACTGTTATGACAAGTAATGGAAATGTACCAGGAGTAATTGGTTCAAAACCACCGCACATCCTACCTCCAGAAGCACGTAAAAAGCCTGTTGATAAAAAGGACATGTTTATTGACATTGGAGCTTCAAGCAAAGAAGAAGCAATGGAGTTTGGTGTTCGCCCTGGAGATTCAGTTGTTCCAGTTTGCGAATTTACGGTAATGAAAAATGAAAAAATGTTAATGGCAAAAGCGTGGGATAACCGTATCGGATGTGCAATTGCGGTTGAAGTACTTCGTCAGCTAAAAGATGTTGATCACCCGAACACAGTTTATGGTGTAGGAACAGTTCAAGAAGAAGTAGGGCTTCGTGGTGCTCGCACTGCAGCACATGCGATTCAACCAGATATCGGCTTTGCAGTTGATGTAGGGATTGCAGGGGACACACCAGGTGTTACTGAAAAAGAAGCGCTATCAAAAATGGGTAAAGGTCCACAAGTGATCATGTATGATGCATCGATGATTTCTCATAAAGGACTTCGTGACTTTGTAACAAATACAGCTGATGAAGCAGAAATTCCATATCAATT
>SKOL01000519.1 GCA_007120055.1 Anaerobacillus sp. | reverse complement strand
GAGAATGACTCTTAAAATAAACGCTGTCGATGATGTAATACAAAATGCAAGCCATCTAGACTTAAGAAACCCTGAATTTATTAAAATGATAGAAACAAAAATGGAAGAAGCGATAGAGGAGAGAATAAAATTAGTTGTCGAACAGGTTCAGAAAAAAATGAAGGTTGACATTTTCAACTTTAACAAAAGTTTTCAGCGACATTATACAAAAGAGTGGCAGACAGCCAAAAAACATTGGGATGAAATTTTCCCAGAGATTCAGATTGAGTATATCATTGAGGCAACTGTTCTTCGACCTGGCACATCGACTTCACCAACAGCAGTTCCAGAAAGGGAGTTGAAAGAAGAATGAAGTGGGCAATGATTTTTGGTATTACAATTTTGATTGCATTGATCCTTTGTTTTGAGTGGCCCAAAATCAATCCAAATCAAAAAAAGGATAAATATGTACTTATAGTCCTTTCAGCTATGAGCTGGGTTCTGGCAGCCCTCCTTCTCTTCTTTCCAAACATGCCAGGCCCCACTGAATTAGTTGATCAAATTTACAAACCGTTAGGGAAATTGCTGGAATAGTATCTGTTTAACGGATGGGACAAGGGGACAGGTCCCTTGTCCCAACTTATCCCGCCTATCTTGTATCGAATTTTTTAAAACTAAAGCATGTTGAACGTTATTCACTCAACCATTTAATAACTCCTTTTTGTGAATGAAGTTGCTGCAATGATTTACCCTCACCATCTCGTAAATGTTCCACTTTCACTTGCAATCTAGAAGGTTTAGCGTTGCTTTTTGGGTTCGTAGGATTTGGTCTTAATGTTGGACTTGAGTTTTGAGGAGGAATATATAACAGTTCTTCTCTGAGGGTTTGATGTTCAACTTCAGCTTTTATATCCGGCTCAGGAAGAAAAAATTCTCCTTCTTTTTCCCACCAGTACACTGTTAGCTCTGGCGCCTCTAAAAATTTTTTCGGGTCTAGTTCAACTAGATTTACTACATATTGCCATGCAGCGTCTACTAATTTTTCAAATCGCTTTTGGTCTAAATCAGTGATTGTGACTAAATTTCCTTCGCGCTGTGCGTAAATAGGTGTGATATACGTGTATGGTAAAAGCTCATCGTCTGATAGTTTTGACCAACAGAATTCGTCCTCATTATCTTCAACTAGATTATTTTTTCTTAAAAGCTTTTGAAATCTCGGGTCGTCAACGGAGGAAAGTGTGTTTTTAACACGTATTTTTGCATTTGACAAATACCAGCCGAAATTGTCATCATATCGATCAGGGTGAATTCCTACGACATACCAAATGTCGATATATTTGTTAGCGAAGTGGTCGATCACTTTGTCGATGATCTCACTAGTTAGTTCCTTGTCTTTTAAATTTGAACAGTAGTCATTTAATTCACGATAATACTGCTGTTCAAGTCTTTCTTCTTCTTCTTTTTTGCGTTGGATACGTAACCGCTCTTGTTCCTTTAAATGCTGATAAAACTCTTCAGCCTTTTCGGGTAAAGCTTTAAATTTCTTCACAAATTGTTTTTCTGCTTTATGGGACAAGGGGACAGGTCCGTTGTCCCAATGACAGCTGCGGTCACCAGCCGGAATTTGTCAAAGATCTAACCTCATTGGTAATGGTAGGGATGTCCTTCGTTTAACATTTGCCACTTCGATCATTGAAATGGTTGCGCGAGTTAGAAAGGGAATAGCGGCGAGTCCTACGGGACTTGTCGTTTATTAAAAAAGTTAGAAAAATAGTAAACAACTTGCGTATAAATGGGTATAGGCATGTATAAACGTAAAAAATTATAAAAAAGTGGACAGGTATGAACAAATCTTGGTATAATTAACCAAACGCTACTCATACTGTTTACTAATGGAGGTGAACGGTATGAAAAAAGACGAGGAGGAAAAAGATATGTTGGCTCAAGTTGAAGAAAATGCTACAAACAATTCTGCTTTAAGGAAACCAAAGAACAAAAGAACCAACTTGCTATCTTTTACAACTCCTGATCAATTTAAAATAATTAATGAAAAAACTAAAAAAAATAGAGGCTTAAGTAATCTAACTTATAAGCGTGTTTTTGGGGAGGAATAATTGTAGTGCCTGAGTCAAGATTTGTTAATCCTGAGAATTGGCAGGATATAAAAAGAGGGTATTTCTTTCAGGCTGCGATGTATTATCTCTCAGATACAGAACAGCCTTTACGATTCTTAAAAAGTGAAAGCGATAACACATATACTGTAGAGAAAAGAAATGGTAACTTTGACCCTATCTTTATAGACGGTGTCCCAAGAGCTGTAGAACAAGATATTGTAATTACAGTTAAACCTAGACAAGTTATTGTGTTATCTAATAATAAACTAAATCAATCTACTGACTTTCACTATGTTCAAGTCGCGCCTGTTTTAAGTATCTCTCCAGCAAACGCAAAAAGTGGTTGGTTTCAAGACCTTGTTAATGATAAACTTACGGGTTTTGCATTTATCCCTAAAGGTAGGTATGGAGTAGAGGTTGATTTAACGCAAATTTCAACTATACATAAAAGTATGTTATTAAAAAAGCAAGCAGAAGTTCCGGTCAATAGGATGGAATTTATTGACTCACATATCTTAGAGTTGTTAGATTTATAGAATTATTAATAAAAACGCCTTTCGAATACGTCGATGGTGTTTTTTTTCATTTATACGCGTGCTGTAGACGAGCATTGTACGGCAATTAGAAACGGTTAGCGGGTGATATTATACATAAATTACAGTGTCGATTATCGTTGGTTAGCTTGTTAAATCGCAAATTATTGTCTATACATATCGTATAATCGCGCAAAAAAGCTGCGATTAATTAATCGTATACGTCATAAAACGTTAATAAACGGTGATATGTCGATACTATTTACGATAGAGTAACGTCGAAAATTTCTAGCACGACTCAAAATCGTGTTCCGTAAGGAGTACCAGTTCGACCCTGGTCACCGGTACCATCTTCCTAATAGGATCAAGGGTTTCAGAAGTTTTTTTTGAAGCTCTTTTTTGTTTGTATCGAATACGATTTAGTTTCGGTCGCTCTGACAGGCACCACTAAATTAAACAAAATCCACAGCACCAAAATCTTATGGAAATATTATTTTTTTAACCTTCTTGTCACCTCTTTTCCAATTAACCTGTACTTATATAGTAGAGACTAAAATTTTAATAGGGGGGACAGTAATTAATGAAGGAGCTTGATGTTCAAAATGCTTTGATTATCAATCCGAGTTTAATAGAAGAGGGTTTGACTTTTAAAGAGCGTGAAGTTCGTTTAAATGGCAAGCGGTGTGACCTTTTGTTTATTGATAAGGCCGGAAAACAGTTGTATGTAGAGGTGAAATTGAAAGTTTCGGATCGTTCTGTCGGGCAATTGATTCGATACGATGGGTTAGTAAATAATCCAGATGCTAGGTTTATGTTAGTTGGTTTGGATATTTTAGATGGATTGGAAGAAGGTCTTGTAAAAAAAGGTTATGAGTTTACATTGTTAGATGAAACCGAAATTGGTAAGTTGATTTCTCAGCTTAAGCACGTGACTTTTCAAGG
>SKOL01000053.1 GCA_007120055.1 Anaerobacillus sp. | reverse complement strand
ATGTATGCACCTGTCAGTGAAAATTTTGATATGCTCCTCATCGCTAAAAAAGTGTATCGTGTCATAAAATATAAAGTAAAAGCTATTTCTGCAAAAAGTCAGTAATGCACAAAAGTGTCAGTTCACCAAAAGGTACGATTAAACAGACGAATATCCTCTGTATTCAATACCTTCCGATGACTGACACTTTTGTTTTTGAATGCCTTTCTAAATTTGCTACAAACGAACATACGTTCTGCTTTCTCTTTTAAAAAACGGATTTTAATAATTTATCGGACATACGTTCCTTTATTTAGTGAAAAAAATTGACTTTTCACTAAATTAGAAAAAATAACGGAGCATATGTCCTAAAGTATCTATAAAACTGCATTTTTTGTGAAAATAGCGGATTAGATTTCCGTTTGTATTGAAAGTTTGATTTGGTCAACTAAATTTTACGCGTTCACATGTCCTAAAACACCATTTGTTGCAGTCATCGCAATAATGACACAACCCCACATATGTTTATAAGCCGTTACCATATCATCGCAAGTAAAAGTAATTCTCTTTGGACCAATTTGATTTACTGACGGGATCGTCGTTGTCATTAATGCTTGGCTTGTCCCTTTAAATTCAATTTCGAAGGTGATTGGTCCATCAATTTTTAAAGGAGAGACGTTCGCAATATTTTTCACTGCTTTCTCTGCCTTTTCTTTAATTAATTCGTGCGCTACTGTAGGGTGAAGAAGCTCAGCTGAAAAACGGTCGATCCCCTTTTTAACGACGGCCGCCTCAACTTCAGGTAACGTTTCCTTTACTTCTTCTACATAAGCGTCGTCGCCAGAAATAAAGATCGCTGGCACGTTGAAATCCCCGGCTACCATCGCATTCATTTCTGTCTCACCAACAACTTTTCCGTTAATATTCATTTCGTTCACGCAAATACCAGCTAATGTATGGCTAATTAATGTTTTTTCAGATCCACTTTCACGACCGTGATGTCCGACAAACATAATCGCATCAAAACTTTCATCCAAACCTTGCAGCTGACACATTACTCGGTTACTCCCTTGGATAAGGCGAGCTCTTGGATCTAAATCCTCAATAAAAATGTTAGACATATTCCCATGTCCATCAGCTACAACGACTTCTGTCGCTCCACCGTTAAAGGCCCCTTCTACAGCTGCATTTACATCTTGCGTCATTAATTTACGAAAACGTTGATATTCACTATTTACTTTTAATTGTTGATTAGTGGCAACCCCAGTTACTCCTTCAATATCTGCTGAAATAAAAATTTTCATTATGTATGCGTCCCTTCTTAAATCATATTACTTAAAAATTCTTTCAATAGAGTGAATTTCATAATTACCAAAAACGAGCCACATCCGCAATATATGCGAATGGTTTTGACGCAACTAGATATCGATCTTAGTGGCGTCAATATCGAATGATGAATTCATTGAATATAATAGAGTTAATTAGAAAAACAATCAAGTGAAGTAAATTTCATAATCAACTGAATTAAGCCATATCAAACTCTATGTAGTTGCGAGCGACTTAACGCAACTACATAGAGTTACTTAATGGCGAGAATTTGAATAATAAAATTGATTAAAGTGAAGTGATACTTAACTTTTTTCTGATTTATGTATTATTGGTTTTGTCTATAAACCATACTAACATTAACCTAAAATGAATGAGGTTTTAGTAAAATGAAAATTTTAGTTTGTATTAACATATCTTTTATTGCTGCGATAATGTATTATTCGTTTTTAAAAAAATTCCATCCTTTTGAAACGATTTTCCTCTGGATGATATTAATCTTCTCCTACACTAGCTTGATGGCGATGATTGTAGATAACGTCGAGTATTGGAAATTGTCTGAGAGGTTCTTTCATCATACAGCTTTTAAGCTCGTAAAATTGGTAGGCGTACCGTACTTAATCATGTTTTTTGTTAATCGAATGTTCCTAGAAAATGTGCTCTTTAAAAAAATAATCATAATAGCAATTGGTATATGTTCATTACTTGTCTTTGAGTGGACTTTATCGTGGAGTGGGATTATTGAACATACAACATGGAACTATATTTATTCGGCGTTGATGTGGACTGGACTTATCATTTTTACAATTGGAAGCCATCATCTTTTTAGAAGGGTGCTCATAAAAGAAGGTGTTGTTTCCTCATGAACGAGCTACTTCCTTTACCAGATCCATTTGGCGCAAATGAATGGTTTTTTATTGTCAATATGGTGTTATTAGTTAGTTTGTATGTCATTCTTCCGAAGAAGTTTCCGACAAGCATCACCATTTTATTATTGATCTTTGGGGCAATCGTCGCTAGAACTTTTGATGAAATTTTAGCTGCACCTGGCCATAATCTTTATAACGTATTAGATTCAGGAAAGTATGAATTATTTGATTTAATTTCTTACCCACTTTACTCATTGTTTTGTTACTTATTCGTCTATATTTATGCTCATTATAAATTAACCGGTGGGCGATTAGTTTTGTATTTACTAGCTTTTGCGGTCTTTGGGGCAGTTTTCGAAAGAATTGCCATTCATTTTAACTTCTTTACTTTTAAAGAATGGAAACTTATTTACTCTCCGTCTGTTTATTTATTCGTTCAACCACTTACTCTAGTTTTTTACCACTTTATTATTGGATTGCATCCTAGTACCATTAAAACAGAAAAAATATAAAATGCAGGGGACGCACATTTTAATGTCGTCCCCTGCATTTCTTATTGCTTGTAGCTCGGAAAATCTACTTCATGAATATTCCCCGGCTCCTGTCTTTTTGTCAGCTCTTCTAATGCGACTAGAAGAACTTTCATTTGTGTCGCTTTATCATTTGGTTTCCCTAAAGAATGGCCAATTTTAAAGCCAATTGGATGAATCGCACGCGGCGGTCTCATTAAACTTGATTGCTCTACATCAAGAGTGATCAATGATGTTGGGATGCCTTGTGCTTCGATCCCACGCTGCACTGTAACTACAGTACGATGACAAAGTGGTCAGCCGGCTGTTAAAAGAACGGCGTCTGCTTTTGAACGAACAACTTCTTTGACAAGCGCCGGGATCGTTTCTTTATTAATCTTATTCAACCTCATCGAGTAGCCCATCATAGTAATGTGCTTTTCAGCGACACCACCGAGATCGCCATCATCAACCATCTCTCTTAAGCGATCAATAGGAAAAACGCAGTTAATGTCTTCTTTCGGATAATCTGTGTTGTAGTGGTCCTTAGGTGCTGAGTGTGTGACCGTTAAATCTTTCGGGTCGACATCACCTGGGATCACTCGATACGTTGCATCCCCTTCGGAAGGGTCCGTGTTATACGGTTCCTGATCGTTAAGATGAACACCTGAAGTTGAAACAATCATGATCGTCATTTCATGTAACGGTTTATCATTAGGTGTATATGGTAGTGCTTTACGTGAAAGTTCCATACACATCCCCCTCACTATTAACTATTTCAAACATTCATTTAAAGCTTTCTTAACACGTCAAATAATTCTTCGTTGTCTGGTTGCTCACCGATCGGGTGTACATCAATCCATTGCACAACGCCTTCTTTATCGAT
>SKOL01000206.1 GCA_007120055.1 Anaerobacillus sp. | reverse complement strand
GTTGTTGTTTCATTTAAATCAAGAGTTAATCTTTACGATTTATCTATTATGAATGATATTTCCAAAAATGAAAATGATAACAAGTAACCAAATTTTAAGAAGAGAAAGGAGAAGGTTAAATGTTAGGTTTATTAATATTCCTATTATTTGTTGCGATGATCATAGGGGTTATAGCATTAATTAAAGGCAGTCTTAAAACGTTTAGGATTCCAAATAGAAAGACAGCTTTAATTGTTGTTATCGCTTCTTTTATACTAATGATTGCTTTCGCCGGGATGGGGGACTCACCTGCAGAGGTAGCTGAAGAAGATATCAGACAGGAAGAAGATATAGCAGAAGAAGGGGAACAAGAATTTGAGGAAATAGAAGAGCCTGAGGAACCAGAACCAGAGCCAGAACCAGAACCAGAACCAGAACCAGAACCAGAACCAGAACCAGAACCAGTTCCTGACGCGATTGTTTATTCGGGCTCTGGTGATGACGTTGTTTTGATTGAAAAACCTGAAGAAGGCCCAGTAGTTCTTTATGTAAAAGGGAACTCTGCTAGTAGACATTTTGCTATCACTGGTTTTGATGAAAATGATAATCGCACAAATTTATTCGTGAACACTACTGATCCATATGAAGGTATTACTTTAGATCCTAGCGGGACAACCACTATGTTAGAAGTTAGTGCAGAAGGAGCTTGGGAGATAGAATCACGTTCCATGCGTTCGTTAAGGGTTATCGAATCACCTGGAACTATCGAAGGTTCAGGTGACGAAGTAATACAAGTAGAAGGAGATCCAAGTTTGGCGACTATACAAGGTAATGCTGGTGGAAGGCATTTTGCAGTACTAGGGTACAATCCCAATCGCAATTTAATGGTGAATACTACGGATCCTTATGATGGAAGAGTTCGAGTAGCAGGCGGTACATTTCTGTTAGAGATTACTGCAGAAGGTCCATGGTCAGTGAGTATGGAATAAATAATTTGGTACGTGAATAAATTTCATAATTATCTAAATTGATCCATTTCAATCTATATGTAGTTTTGGACGACTTAACGAAACTACATATAGATGCTTCATGGCGATAATGTTGAATTATGAAATTCATTAAAGTACTTTTAAATCCCGTTATGTAAGGAGGCGTTTTTGTTTGGGTAAGAAAATTAAAGAAACAAAATGTACCTGCAAAGCATGTGGGAATGTATGGTTTTATGGCAAGGAAGATGCTATTAACAATTTTGGTGAAAAACTTCAAAATGCAGGTAGTGAAATGAGTAATACTGGAAAAGATATGATGTGCTGTACGGGGTGTCTTCCTGCTTTATTTATACCAGAAAAGCAAAAGAAGGCGGTTAAAGATTTGAATTCCTGCCCTAAATGTAATTCAAAAGCGGTGACAAAAGAAAAGGTAGTTCATTATGTTGACTAAACTTTTAAGAGAAATAATAATAACCTCCATAAAGCTATACCAAGTATGGATCTCCCCGATAAAGCCTAAGCGAATAAAATGTCGCTTCCATCCAACGTGTTCGCAATACGCGATATTGTCCTTACAAAAGTATGGAATAAAAAAGGGTACCTACAAAACGATAAAGCGTTTGTATCGATGTAGACCTGATAACTTCGAAAGTTGTATTGACTATCCATAGTTATGGGGGCGGGGGATCAAATAAATCAACATAAATTTGTGATATGTATGTGAGTTGAATAACTAGTTCTTACTTGTCATTCCTAGCTGAACTCTAAGTTTTCAAAAGTATGTTAAGATAAAATAGTCACAATTTTACATACAAATGAGGAGGCATTTTATATGACAGGTAAAAATACAGAATTCTCGTCTAGTTTGGCTAATGTTGAAAATACGTACGACCTTCTTTTGCAAGATTCCGTGATAAAAGAAGCACTAGCCTTTTTTAAAGGTGAAAATGAAAATACATTAAAAGATCAAATTGAATTAACTGAAATTCCAGCCCCGACGTTTGATGAAAAGGAGCGGGGGAAGGAATATCGGCAAAGGCTAGCTCGATTAGGCTTAAAAGATATACATACTGATGAAGTCGGAAATATGTTTGGGGTTCGCCGTGGTACAGGTAACGGCCCGACAATTGCTGTTTGTGCTCATTTAGATACTGTTTTTCCAGAAGGGACAGATGTCAAAGTCAAACATAGAGACGGAAAGGTTTATGCCCCTGGAATTTCTGATGACGGACGAGGTTTAGCGGTTGTACTAACACTTATTAAAGCGCTAGATCATTTAGGAATCCAAACGAAAGGAGACATTTTGTTTGGAGCGACAGTAGGAGAAGAAGGTCTAGGAGACTTATATGGAGTAAAAGCTTTATTTGAGAAAAGGAAAGAAGAAATTGATGGTTTTATTTCTATTGAACCTGGTTGCCCTTCGCGGACAACCTATTTAGCAACAGGAAGTCGACGTTATAGTGTTACTTATCGTGGCCCAGGGGGTCATAGCTTCGGAAACTATGGTTTAGCAAGCGCGATTCATGCTTTAGGACGAGCGGTGGCAATGATATCTGAGTTAAAAACACCGAGCGACCCGAGAACGACTTTTACGGTTGGAACGATTAATGGAGGCACATCGGTTAATACGATTGCGGCAGAAGCAAATATGGTGATTGATTTACGTTCAACTTCTCAACAAGAGTTGCTCAAACTTGAAGACAAAGTGTTGGAGATCATCAAAAAAGCAGCAGAAGAAGAAAATAAGCATTGGAACCGTGATGATATTCAAGTAGAGATCAAACAAGTAGGTGATCGGCCGGCTGGCTCACAACCATCAAAATCTGTAATTGTACAAGCGGCGCTAGCTTCATCGAAGGCTGTTGGATTCGAGCCGGAATTAGGGTCACCAAGTAGTACGGATTCGAATGTTCCGATTAGTTTAGGGATTCCAGCGGTTACTTTAGGTGGTGGCGGAGACTTTGGTGGAGTGCATACGTTAGAAGAATTTTTTGATCCAACCGATGCTTATTACGGCCCACAACAAGTGTTATTAACAGTACTCGGGCTTGTTGGTGTTGAAGGAATAAGTGAGCCTTTGATCGAAAAAAAGTGTCTATAACTAGTGAAAAGGAAAGTGCGGGTGTCAAAGCATAAGGACGGCCCGCCTTTAATCCATATTGCAATTTATCTGCAAATATACTGATCTAAAAAGTCGGCAACACCGGTATAGGCAGTAATATTATTTTTAAGATTAACAAAGAAATGCCCTTCATCTTCAAAACGAATATACGTAACAGGGTGATTTCTTCCTTTTAAGTCGTCAACAATCTGCTCAGTTTCTTCAATTGGAACCCGAGGATCGTTGGCACCATGTAACACTATAAGTGGGCAAGTAATTTGGTCGGTACGATGTAGCGGGTCAATTTCATCAAAGAAATCACCATCATTTTCGATACTTCCGTATTCAGATTCACGATGTTTCCGTCGCCAAGAGCTCGTATTTTCCAAAAAGGTTCTAAAGCTTGAGATACCGACGATATCAATAGCCGCAGACCATAGTTTTGGATAGTGGGTGATCGCAGCTAAAACCATAAAGCCACCGTAGCTTCGTCCCATAATCGCAATTTTATCTG
>SKOL01000003.1 GCA_007120055.1 Anaerobacillus sp. | reverse complement strand
GTAATGCTGCGATAAAAGCAGGAGCGGATTATTTAGGGGTTGCTATTTTGGATGAAGCGCTCGCTTTACGTAAAGCTGGGATCACGCATCCGATCCTTGTTTTAGGTTATACTCCACCACGATCTATAGAAGCGGCGATCAATAATAATATCTCATTAACTGTTTATTCAAAAGAAGTTCTTAGTAAAACTATTACTTTATCTAGTAAACTAAATAAAATAACTAACATTCACCTTAAGGTCGATACAGGGATGGGGCGAGTTGGCGTCACCTCCAAAGAGGAGGCGCTTTCTTTAGCTAAAATGGCGGAAGAATCTCCTTATGTATATTTAGAAGGTTTATTTACTCATTTTGCTAATGCTGATAGTAATGATCAAAGTTATACCAAACAACAGTTTTCAAGTTTTCAAAACATAATTAGTCATTTGAAAGAGAATCAAATTGAAATCCCAATTAAACATTGCTGCAATAGTGCAGCAACGATATGTAACCGGAACATGCACTTAGATATGGTTCGAGTTGGAATTAGCCTTTATGGCTTATACCCATCAAAAGACGTCAAGACCACTAGATTTCCTTTAAAACAAGCAATGCATTTTAGAACGAAAATATCCGCCGTAAAGCAAGTCTCAGTTGGAAAAATGATAAGTTACGGTTGTACTTATTCAACAGAAAGGCCTACCTACATAGCAACTATCCCAGTAGGTTATGCAGATGGTTTCTCCAGGTTGTTGTCAAACAAAGGTCATGTTTTAATAAAAAACAACCGTGTGCCGATTGTGGGCAGAATTTGTATGGATCAATCGATGATAGATGTGACGCATCTCCCCTTTATCGATACCGAAACTGAAGTTACGCTCTTCGGAAGTGCCGATAAGAGCTTTATTTCAATTGATGAGATAGCTGAACAGATGGGAACGATTAACTATGAAGTTGTCTGTTTAATTGGAAAACGTGTACCTCGAGTTTATGTTAAAACTGCAGGAAGAAAACCATTAACAAACGCTAATGCTGTTCTTGTCTAAATACATAAAGAGGCTGTCCTTTTCGGCAACCTCTTTACATTTATTTTTGTTCATTTTATTGTTTTTTCCGTTGTTTCCATATAAATACTTCGACTTGGAAAAGCGACAGAAACTCCTTCTCCTTCAAGGATTTCCATAATTTTAAAATTCACATCTTCTTTTACTGATAAGAATTCTCCCCATACCGTTGTTTTTGTAAAGAAATAAAGGAAAATTCCTAAACTACTGTCATCAAACTTGTCAAAGCGAACAAAAATTAAATCTTGGTCGATATCTGAATGACTTTTTAACATTGCATCTATTTTTTGGACACATCTTTCTAACTTTTCTTTCGGAGTGCTATATGTAACACCTAAATGGAATGTAATTTGCCTTTTCCCCATTTTCGTCCAGTTAGTGATCGGTTCATTAGATAACGTTGAATTAGGTACAGTGACTATTGCATCTGCAAATGTTCGTACTTTTGTACTTCTAAATGTTATTTCTTCGACTGTCCCTTCTACACTAGCCGTTTTTATCCAATCGCCAATTGAAAACGGCTTTTCCGTAATAATAACGACGCCCCCAAATAGATTTTTGATCGCGTCTTGTGCAGCAAGAGCAAACGCAAGGCCCCCTAACCCTAATCCGGCCACAAAACCATTAACATCATAGCCCCACTCACCTGCAATAATACTTACCATTAAAGCAATAATGACAAGACGTGTTAACTTTGATAAAAACGGCAATAGGATTTCGTCTACCTCGATATCAAATTTAGAACTTACCCTTCGAAACATGACTGATGTAGAGGCTGATAAATTAAATAATCCATAACCAATTAATAAAATAATAAACGAGCGATAAATTTGTAAAATTAAATCATCCGTTTTTTGTTCTAAAGGTAAATACATAAGCGAAAGATAAAAGCCTAACCCTACAAAAAATAAACGTAAAGGACCTTCGAAAGCAACGAAAACATTCGTTAAAAATTCTGTCGGACTTTTTTTCGCTAATTTCAATAACAGTTTAAAAAAGTATTTCGTGAAAACCTTTCTAAACACGTGGAAAATAATAAAAATTGCTAAAGCAATCCCGATCTCTTCCCATTGTGTTAACCATTCGTATCGTGATAAAAATTGTTCAATCATGGAGCCAATAACCTCACTTTATTTTCATACAAAACGTTCATGGCGGATATTCCGCCACCATTTATCCTGGAAAAGTCCGGTCTTTCCTTTCCAACTAACCAACAAACCAACTGTCCAACTTTTTATTGCTTATTTATAAATGATATACTTCTAAGCTATTTAGTGCAATCATTTTAAAATGCACTTATCTGAGTGAATTACATAACATAATTGACTAAACTGAACCTTTTCCTATTTTTGAATATAGATCTAAAATTTTATTACGGTCATATGTTTTAATAAATTGAAGTAGCTCTGTCTCATATAATGGTTTAGAAAGAAAATAACCTTGTATCTCGTTACAACCCATCTCTTTTAACATTAGTAATTGTAATTTAGTTTCTACACCTTCGGCGATGACGTTTAAGTTTAGACTATGGGCCATAGAAACAATACTTTCCAGTAGTTTATAGCTTTTATCATTCGTTTCAATGTCCTTTATAAAACTCTTGTCTATTTTTAACGTTTCAATCGGCAATGACTGAAGATAACTTAATGATGAATAACCAGTCCCAAAATCATCGATAGATACAGCAATTTTTTTACCATCTAGTACTTTTAATAGTTTTTTAGCATGTTGTTCATCATGTAATGCTGACTCAGTTAACTCAATTTCTAAATAGCGTGGATCTAATCCGGTTTCATTTAAAACTTGATCAATTATTGGGATGAAATATTCTTCCTTAAATTGTAGTGCAGAAATATTAACAGAAAGTTTTAGATCGGGGAAACCTCGTTCTATCCACTCTTGCCGTTTTTTGCATGCCTCTTCTAATACCCAACTTCCTAAACTATAAATTAAACCAGTAGCTTCAGCAGTTGGAATGAATTTTATTGGTGAAATAGTCCCCATTGTCGGATGCTCCCACCTAACGAGGGCTTCAGCACCAACAATTTCCCCAGTTGTTATTGAGACTTTCGGTTGATAAACTAGCTGTAACTCATTTCTAGTGATTGCAAATTTTAATTCGTTTTCTAGTACATGAATTTCATTATACGACTGACTCATGTATCTTTCATAATAAACAACTTTTTTATATCCATTGGATTTAGCTTCATTCATCGCTGTTTCTGCAAACTGAAGTAGTTGCTCAAACTGATGATGATCGTCCGGGTATATGCTAATACCTATACTTGTTAGTAGAAAAAATTCATATTGCTCGATTTGAAAAGAAGTGTTAATGCTGCTCATTATTTTTTCAGTTAATTTATTTAAGAACTTTTCCTTTCCTGAATAAGGAATATAAGCAACAAATTCATCTTTCGTCGCCCTCGCTAAAAAACCGTTACTCGTTTTGATTGTTTCTTTAATGCGAACTGCGTATTGTTGGAGTACAACGTCACCAATATCGTATCCTAATTGACTATTCAAGTTTTTAAAGCGATCAATGT
>SKOL01000118.1 GCA_007120055.1 Anaerobacillus sp. | reverse complement strand
GAATGACAAACTTCTTCCCCATATACTTACCAGCAATAATTAGTGAAGGAATATTCAGAAATATAAAAACAAGCCAGATTGGAATATTCCAAAGGTTGTGGACCATTATCGCTATCGCTGTAACTCCTCCATCAACTAAACCATTTGGTGCAAGGATTAATTCTAGTCCGACAGCAACGATCACTGATCCGATTGTTAATAACAAATAATTAAAAAATTTATCCATATAGTTATTCCCCTTCGACCCTTATAAGTTTACATCGATTTTGGGATGTTTTTCTTCCTCTTTTTCAATTCCGATGTATTTCATCGTTTCTCCCCTAGAAGAATGGTGGAAAATTTTTTGTAGTAAAGAAATTGCTACGCCGCCACGATACGCATGGTAGCCAAACGTTTTGCGTAATGTATGTGTCCCAATTTTTGAAGTAATCCCTACTTCTCTAGCAATTGAATTAATGATTCGGTAAGCTTGTTGCCTTGTAATCGGTAAATCTCCTTTTTTCGATTTAAACAAGTAATCATTAGGAGAAAGACCTGGTGCCGTTGCAACGTATTCTTGAATTGAAAGCTTTACTTGTTCGTTTAAAAAAACTTTCAATTCTTCTCCGTGAATAACAAGAAATTCCTTAATGTTATCGTTTGCATCAAACAATTGACTCTTCTTTATGGTTAAAATGTCACTAATTTTCAATCCAGTATTAATACCAAAGGTAAATAATACATAGTCTCTCTTGGAACGATTGTATAAGATCTCTTTAATTTCTCTTATTTTCTGACGATCTTTAATCGCTTCTACAAATTCCAAACTAATCACCTCTTTATCATGTTACATAATAATATTATAGCACAGTTATAAGTAACGTATATTCGGAATATATGTTATAATAGTTCTAATTAATCTAAAAGACTGTCTTTTCAAACCTATTAGAATTTTTTTTTAAATCATAACCTTGAGAGGTGATTTTTATGGCAATTGTTGTGATTTGTAAGAAGTGCAATGGTACTGGAAAAGTAGAGAAAGTAAAGTTCAAAATTTTTAGATCTAATGTTATATGTGCCATTTGTAACGGGAAAGGAAAAGTGGATATTTCATCTTTAAATCGAAATCGACGAATTTAACTTTGATATAAACTTGAACAAGAGAGGAGAACTTTATGCAGGATTTTAAAGACACAGTTAAAGAGGTTGTCTATGCAGTCATACCTCTAACATTAGTTGTTATAATTCTTCAATTCTCAATTATTTGGCTACCATTTGAAATGTTCCTACAATTTTTAGTTGGGGTCGCTTTTGTAACAATAGGTCTCATTCTTTTTCTATTAGGGGTACATATCGGCCTTCTTCCCGTTGGTGAAATGATCGGTTCTGCCTTACCGAAAACGAATAAACTGTGGATGATTTTATTTTTTGGCTTTTTATTAGGGTTTGTCGTAACGGTTGCTGAACCCGATGTCAGAGTATTGGCGAATCAAATAGACCTCGTTTCAAATGGAGAAATATCTAGCAACATCCTCATTTATTCCGTTGCTTTGGGTGTAGGGATTTTTGTGGCCCTGGCAATGTTACGCATTATTTTCAATATTAAAATTACCTACTTATTAATGGTTGGATATGGATTAGCCTTCTTAATTGCAGCATTTACCCCAGCCAACTTTATCCCGATTTCATTTGATGCAGGTGGTGTTACTACTGGACCGATGACAGTTCCATTTATTTTAGCATTAGGGGTTGGAGTTGCCTCAGTATTAAAAGGGAAAGCATCTTCTAGTGACAGTTTTGGGCTTGTTGCGTTAGCTTCTATCGGTCCAATTTTAGCAGTCTTAATCTTAGGGGTGATTTACGGATGACGATTCATGTATTTAAAGGGTTTAGTCATGTATTACTTGAAGTAACGTTTGCATTGATTCCATTAGTTATCCTTTTCCTCATTTTTCAATTTTTCTTTCTAAAATTAAACCGAAAAAAGCTAGTTAACATTGGTAAAGGTATTGTGTTATCATTTTTTGGGTTAGCTTTTTTCTTACAAGGGGTACATGTTGGCTTTTTTCCAGTAGGTGAAGCTATTGGTGAGAAATTAGGGAGTTTATCTTATAGTTGGATACTAATACCGATTGGGTTTTTATTTGGATTTGTTGCAACTTTCGCTGAACCGGCCGTTCGTATATTAAATCATGAGGTCGAAAAGGTTTCAGGGGGTTACATTTCGCAAAAAGTGATGCTATATACGTTATCAATTGGTGTTGCTATTTCTATCTCACTATCGATGGTGAGAATTTTACTCGGAATACCACTATGGTATTTCATTATCCCAGGATATTTGATCGCATTAATACTAATGTATTTTTCATCTAAAAGATTTACAGCTATTGCCTTTGATTCAGGTGGAGTTGCAACTGGTCCAATGACCGTTACGTTTGTTTTAGCGATTGCAGTAGGTGTAGCATCAGTAATTGAAGGACGTGACCCACTCTTAGATGGATTTGGTATGATCGCATTAGTAGCATTATCGCCAATTATTTCTGTGCTAATATTAGGACTTTTATTTGAAGGAAAGGGGCGAGAACAAAGTAATGAACATAACAAAGAACAAAGTAAACAAGGCGCATAAACTAATTGTTACGATTGTTAAAAAAGGACAAGCAAAAAAGGTCGTAAAAGTTTCCAAAGGGGCTGGTGCTGAAGGTGGTACCATTCTACTTGGGAGAGGTACAGGAGTACATGAAAATAAATCATTTTTAGGAATACCAATTGTCCCTGAAAAGGAAATCGTCTTAACTTTAGTAGAAGATAAAATTAGTGATCGTGTTCTTTCTGCTATTGAGGAAGGTGCAAATCTTTGTGAACCAGGTGCTGGTTTAGCATTGAGAATTGATACAAAAGCAATTATCGGCATTGCCCATTTAGTTGGTATAAATTCCGAAACACTTGAACGAGCGGAGGTAAAAACGATGATGGATAATCAAAAGGTAATGTATGATTTGATTGTTACGATTGTAAATAAGGGGGATTCTGATCAAGTTGTCGATGCCTCGAAAAAAGCTGGTGCTGAAGGTGGTACTATTATCTCAGGACGTGGAACCGGTATCCATGAACAAGCGAAGCTTTTTAATATACCCATCGAGCCCGAAAAAGATATTGTTTTAACTTTAATTGATCGTGAGAAAACACAGCAAGTTTTGCAAACAATCGATGAAGATGCAGGACTCAATCAACCTGGAAAAGGAATAGCCTTTGTTCTTGAAGTAGAGAAAACGATTGGTATTAATCACATATTAAATCGAATGGCAAATGAAAATTTTGATAGATCTGATAACAAAAAAAGCTGACCAGATAGGGTTAGCTTTTTTATTACTTATTGTTTCTTTTTTTATCTTATTAAAAAAGAAGACCTTTGCTGCACAGTAAGAGTCAAATAGACAGCAACTTATTGAATCAAATATTTTTTATGCTGCTCTCGCTTTCGCTCATGAGTAATCTTTGCATATCTTAGTGTCGTATCTGGTGAACTATGTCCTAAGAGCTCTTGAATTGCAACTAATTCAGCACCATTATTTAAGGTTAAAGTAGCAAAAGTGTGTCTTAAAACATGGGGACTTACTTT
>SKOL01000272.1 GCA_007120055.1 Anaerobacillus sp. | reverse complement strand
TTTCCAAAAGAAGTCAATTATTTTTTTCAATTTTTTACTATTTTTGTAGTGTTATTTCTAGTCGCGAAATAAAGGACCCGGTATTACAGTGATTTCGCTTTTAAAAAAATAATAGATAACACAACTTTTAATTTTATGATCAAACTATTAAATATAAGTTTGAACTAATATTTACGCAAATAGGGAAGTTTAATTCGACAAAAATCTACAATCTATTTATTCTGTTCGACAAAACCTTCATGGATTTATTTTTTAAAGTTTTGTATGAAAAAAAGGTGGACACTTTCGTGAACGAGCCTCTGAGATTCGTTAGAAGGTCACAGCGAAGTGAGGGAAAGTGTCCACCTTTTCATTTTAGATGGTGAGGATGCATCACCATGAAGGTTTTGTATGAAATCACCATTAAATTAGTTTTAAAAAATTAATTTTGGACAAACTTGACAATAACCCTGTTGTTTAGGTATATTTTTGCCAAAAGGCCTTTTCATTTGACTTATGATTTTTAAAGCCTTTCCTAGAGGATGACTTTAATCAAAGTACCTCAATTTCAATTGAATATTGTTCTGTTGAAAAGATAAGTAAAAAGGAATTCCTATTATGGTGTTGATCATAGACAGAGAGCCAGGGGAGCTGAAAACTGGTATAGGTTGAACTTTTGAAAATGGTCTTGGAGGATTTGCCTTCGAGTTATAAGTAATAAGGGGGCAACGTTTACTAAGCGTTATTTTAGTTTAAAGTTACTAATGTTTTGGTGTATATAGTTTATCCTTTCTTTGTGAGGCCAGAATAATGTTCTAGAACACTCTATTTGTTTAGTAACTTATTGAGCCTTGTAGTCGTGAGATACAAGGGAAATTGGGTGGTAACACGTGAGGAAGTAAACTCTCGTCCCTTTATTAAAAGGGGGGAGTTTTTTTGTGCCTATTTTCGTAAAAATTCATATGTAACTACATTGCAAAAAGCAGAAAGTGGTAATTTAGAAAGAGCCTTTTTAAAAAGTTAAGACAGTATAAAATATTTGAACTTGGAAAGCTGTCTAGCTCCAAGACACTGCACTGATTTGCTAAAGTACAAGGAGCAAATCTAAGAAGCTGCTCGCAGAACAAGGCGCTTGCGCTTTTCTATTAAAAGAAGGAGGAAATACATATGACGAAAAAAACTTTTTATATTACAACACCTATTTATTATCCAAGTGATAAGCTTCATATTGGACATGCCTACACTACGGTGGCTGGTGATGCGATGGCAAGGTATAAACGCCTGCGGGGATATGATGTCATGTATTTAACAGGGACAGATGAGCATGGGCAAAAAATTGAACGTAAAGCTGAAGAAAAAGGAGTAAGTCCTCAACAGTTTGTAGATGAAATTGTAAGTGGGATCCAAGATTTATGGACGAAACTCGACATTTCTTATGATGACTTTATTCGTACAACAGAACCAAGACATAAGGAAATTGTCCAACAAATTTTTGACCAACTGTATAAACAAGGGGATATTTATTTAGATGAGTACGAAGGCATGTATTGTACGCCGTGTGAATCGTTTTATACAGAAAGACAATTAAAAGAAGGCAATTGCCCGGACTGTGGTCGTCCTGTTGAAAAAGTAAGAGAGCAATCATATTTCTTTAAAATGAGTAAATACGCTGACCGACTTTTAAAGTTTTATGAAGACAACCCTGAATTTATTCAACCAGAGTCAAGAAAAAACGAAATGATTAATAATTTTATTAAGCCTGGTTTAGAGGATTTAGCTGTTTCTCGTACTTCGTTTGAATGGGGTGTGAAAGTACCGAATGATCCAAAACATGTTGTCTACGTATGGATTGATGCGCTTTCCAACTATATAACGGCATTAGGTTACGGGACAAATGATCAACTAAAATATGAGAAGTATTGGCCAGCAGATGTTCATCTCGTAGGAAAAGAAATCGTTCGTTTCCATACAATATATTGGCCAATTATGTTGATGGCATTAGATCTCCCATTACCGAAAAAGGTGTTTGGTCACGGTTGGCTACTGATGAAGGACGGGAAAATGTCAAAATCAAAAGGGAATGTTGTCGATCCAGTCCCATTAATCGATCGTTACGGGTTAGATGCCCTTCGTTATTACTTGTTACGTGAAGTTCCATTCGGTTCTGATGGAGTTTTCACACCAGAAAGCTTTGTTGAAAGAGTAAACTTCGATTTAGCAAATGACTTAGGAAACCTTCTCAATCGTACAGTTGCAATGATTAATAAATATTTTGATGGTGAAATTCCGGCTTATGTAAAAGACGCAACAAGTTATGATGCTAGTTTACAAAGCCTCGTTAAAGAGACGGTAACGAAAGTAGAAGAGGCAATGGAAGAGATGGAATTTTCTGTTGCGCTATCTGCAATATGGACACTGGTAAGTAGAACGAATAAATATATTGATGAAACACAGCCGTGGGTGTTAGCAAAAGATGAAGCCAACCAAGCACAGTTAGGATCGGTCCTTTATCATTTAAGTGAATCATTACGTTACGTTTCAATTTTAATTCAACCATTTATGACGAACACTCCAAAGAAGATTTGGGAACAGCTTAAAATTCGTCCTGAACAAACAGAGTGGAATAGCATGGAGAACTTTGCACAACTTCAATCAGGTGTAAAGATCGACAAAGGAGAGCCGATTTTCCCAAGATTAGACGTTCCTGAAGAAGTAGCTGAAATCGTAAAAATGATGGAAGCGCCGGTTGCTCAGCCTAAAGAGGAAGATGTAGAAGTAGAAGCTCCTGACGTTGATGAAATTACGATTGATGATTTCTTTAAAGTAGATTTACGTGTTGCGGAAGTATTAAAAGCAGAACCTGTGAAAAAAGCGAATAAGCTATTAAAAATTCAATTAGATTTAGGTTATGAACAACGACAAGTTGTATCAGGGATTGCTGAGCACTATAAACCAGAGGAACTAGTCGGTAAAAAAGTGATTTGTGTGACGAACTTAAAACCGATTAAGCTCCGTGGTGAATTATCACAAGGAATGATTTTAGCTGCTTCCCAAGGTGGAAAATTAACATTAGCAACGATTGAACAAACATTACCGAACGGATCGCAAGTTAAGTAATAATTAAAAATTCACAATGTAGAATGTAAAATTAGTTATGTAAAGCTTCGAAGCAATACTAAAAATAATTATACATTCTACATTTTAAATTCTACATTGAAGAGGAGGTTTTTTTAAATGCTTTTTGACACACATGCCCATTTAAATGCTGATCAATTTGAAGAGGATGTTGCTCTTGTTATTGAGCGCGCAAAAGAAGAGGGCGTCTCAAATATTGTTGTCGTAGGTTTTGATGAAAAGACGATCAAAGGCGCAATTAAGTTAGCTGAAAACTATGATTTTATTTATGCAGCGGTTGGTTGGCACCCAGTAGATGCGATTGATATGACTGAAGAACATTTAAAATGGTTAGAAGAATTGTCGTCTCACCCTAAAGTAGTAGCCTTAGGGGAAATGGGTTTAGACTATCATTGGGATAAGTCACCTAAAGACGTTCAAAAGGAAGTTTTTCGTAAGCAAATTCAGTTAGCTAAAAAAGTCAACTTGCCGATTATTATCCATAATCGCGATGCCCATGAAGATATAGTGACGATTTTAAAAGAAGAAGATGCAAGCGCTGTAGGTGGAATTATGCATTGTTTCGGAAGTAGTTTAGACATTGCCATGCAATGTTTAAAAATGAATTTTTATATTTCATTCGGGGGTCCGGTAACGTTTAAAAATGCAAAGCGTCCGAAAGAGGTTGCAAAAGAGATTCCGCTTGATCGTCTTTTAATTGAAACTGATTGCCCTTATTTAGCGCCGCACCCATATCGTGGTAAACGCAATGAACCGAGTTATGTTAAACTAGTAGCGGAAGCAATTGCTGAATTAAAAGATATTACATACGAAGAAGTGGTAGCCGCTACAAATGAAAATGCGAAAAAACTTTTTGCTATAAAACGATAGCCGTTTTTGTCGAATAGTATAGAGTGTTGTCCAGAAAAAACTATCTTCTCGTTAGTTCTACATCGAAAACCATTGTCATATGCTAGTCTTGTCGAATGTTTTATGTACCCTTTTTTACCGTTTTTATGGATAATACTACTTAAGAATTCCTAAAGGAGGGGTTTATTTCCATTGACAAGACTTCCATAACTGTATATAATTCGGTCTTTAGAAGGGGGAGTTTATCACTATGATACCAAACATGAAGAAACTTTTTTCCGATTCACTTACTGGAAAAAGGTTAATCATGTCCATCGTTAGTATGCTATTACTAATAGGTGTTGCGAGCTTTGCTACGTATGAGTTAACAAAAACGCAAGTGACGCTAGTAATAGACGGCGAAGAAATAGCCCTGAAAACTCATTCCAAGACTGTGGATGAACTAATGTTGGAGAATGATATTTTAGTAGGAGAACATGATTTTATTGAACCGTCATTGGAAACAGAGTTGACGAATGATGTAAATGTCGTTTGGACTCCTGCGATTTTAGTTTATGTGACAAATGATGGTGAAAGATCACCAGTATGGACGACCGCAAATACGATAGAAGAGTTGTTCGAAGAGTTAAACATAATAGTAGAAGATTACGATAAAATAAAACCGAGTCTAGAAACGAAACTTACTGAGGACTTGCAAGTTAATTACGAGTCTGCATTTGCTGTCACGTTAAATTCTGATGGTGAAAAAAAGGAAGTGTGGACGACTTCGACAACGGTCGCTGACTTTTTAGAAGCAGAAGAGATTACTTTAGGAGAGCTTGATCGGGTTGAACCAGAAAAAGAGAAATTCGTTAAAGCAAATAGTGAAATCAATGTAGTAAGAGTGGAAAAGGTCACCGATGTTGTGGAAGAAGCAACAAACTTTGCGACTGTGTCTAGAAATGACAATTCGCTTACAAGAGGAACTGAGCGAGAAGTTCAAAAAGGACAACAAGGGAAGATCGCAAAGCATTATGAAGTTATCTTTGAAAATGGTGAAGAAATTTCAAGAGAACTGATTAAAACCGAAACGGTTCAAGAAAGTACCGATCGTATTGTCGCTGTAGGGACAAAACCAGTAGAGCAACAAGTCTCACGTGGTGGCACACCTGGTGAATGGCGAACATTTGAAGCGACAGCGTATACTGCTTATTGTGAAGGGTGTTCTGGAGTGACTAGTACTGGGTTAAACTTAAGAGCTAACCCGGGTAAAAATGTCGTTGCTGTTGATCCAAATGTAATTCCATTAGGTTCAGTCGTTGAAGTGAGACACAACGGTAGAGTATTAGGACAATATAAAGCTGCAGATACAGGTGGTGCCATCCAAGGTCGAAAAATAGATATTTTCATGTCCGACCGCAGTGCTGCACTTAGATGGGGACGCCAAAATGTTCAAGTACGAATTATAAAATAACGTTTATGGGGATGACTAAGTCATCCTCTTTCTTGTTTCCTAATATTAGACGCTATATACTATGAAATAGTTACAAATAATAATGTGAAATTTACAATTTACAATGTACAATTTTTATTTTGTAATACTTCGAAGCTTTACTATCAGTAATTTTAAATTGTAAATTATAAATTAATATGGAGGATTTATGAAAATAAAAGAAATTATCGTTGTCGAAGGTAAGGATGATACGGTAGCGATTAGAAACGCCGTAGACGCCGATACAATCGAAACGAATGGTTCAGCTATAGGAAAGAAGGTAATCGAGCAAATAAAGCTCGCTAAAGAGCGTAGAGGGGTCATTGTGTTAACAGATCCCGATTATCCAGGAGAAAGAATTAGAAAAATTGTCAGTCAAAATGTCCCAGGGTGCCAACATGCATTTTTACCTAAGAAAGAGGCAGTATCAAAAAACGGAAAAAATCTTGGTGTAGAGAATGCTTCGCCAGAAGCGATTCGGGTTGCTCTAAAGGATGCCCAACAAGAAGAAAGCGACTGGGATGAGCAAATTTGTTGGGAAGAACTTGTAGCACTAGGTTTAATAGGTGGAAAAAAAGCAAGACGGCGACGAGAACGTTTAGGGGATTTACTGAAAATTGGATTTACGAACGGCAAACAGCTTTATAAACGATTAATTATGTTTAAAATAAGTTCAGATGAATTTTCTAAGGCGATCCACGAGGTAATAAAGGAGGAAAAAGATGAGTAAGGATATCGCAACACCAAATCGTACGAAAGAGATTTTAAAGAAATACGGTTTTTCTTTTAAGAAAAGTCTTGGACAAAACTTTTTAATTGATACGAATGTATTAAATAATATTGTTGATTGTGCTGGTCTAGAAACAAGTTCAGGGGCCATTGAGATTGGACCTGGAATTGGCGCATTAACTGAACAGATTGCAAAACGCTGTGAAAAGGTTGTTGCTTTTGAAATAGACCAACGCCTATTACCAATCTTAAACGAGACGCTAGCTCCTTATCCTCACGTAAATATAGTGCACTCAGATGTTTTGAAGGCTGATATACATAGTGTAATCAAAGAGAACTTTAAAGAAGGACAGGATTTAATGGTCGTAGCTAATTTGCCTTATTATGTGACGACTCCTATTTTGCTTAAACTTCTTGAAGAAAAGTTACCGATTCGTGGAATTGTCGTAATGATTCAAAAAGAGGTAGCTGAAAGAATTGCTGCTAAGCCAGGGACAAAGGAGTATGGGTCACTTTCAATTGCTACACAATATTATGCAGAAGCGACCACAGAACTAATTGTTCCTAAAACGGTTTTTGTGCCACAGCCCAATGTGGATTCTGCAGTGTTAAAGCTTACGCTGCGCAGCGAGCCTGCAGTTGATCTCGAAGATGAATCTTTTTTCTTTCAACTTGTAAAAGCGAGTTTTGCGCAAAGGAGAAAGACGTTAATGAATAACTTAACACATAATTTGTTTACAAAAAATGAAAAAGAAAAACTTGAATTAAAGATGCAAGAGTGTGGAATTGATCCATCAAGGCGTGGTGAGACGTTAAGTATGGATGAATTTGCAGCATTGGCAAATGCTTTAGTGGGATTGAAAGCTTAATAAGCCTCCTCCGCCTTCTTTTGTCTAGCTCCGGTACCTAGCTTCTCGATCATTTCGGTCCAGCAAGGTTTGCTTATTCAAGAAGTAACTCGAGGAGGAAGCAAAACTTGCAGGCCCTCCAATGCTCGTCGAAGCTTGCAAGTTACCTCCACTTTTCTTTGTCTAGCTTCGGAGGCTAGGTCCTCGAAAACTTCAACTTTTCCTAAAAAGGCAAAGAGCGCCTTTTAGGAAAAGTCTCCAGTTTATTCGGACCTGACCGAGCCTCCTTCGCCTTTCTTTTTATACACTGTTTTGTGCTTTTCTTCATAGGCTATAAATGAGGAGGAGTGTGAGATGAAACTAAACGTAGGTGACTTTGTTGCAAGAAAATCGTACGGATGCGATATTTTATTTCGTATCTCAAAAATTGATAATGAAAAAAGTGTATTAATTGTCGGCGAAGAAATGCGGTTAATTGCAGATGCTCCGTTAGCCGATTTAGTGTTAATAAACGATAATGAAAAAAGTGAAAGAATGGTGAAAGAAAAGGAGAAGCAAGAAAGTTGCTATCGATTATTTAGGCAAGATACCCGCCTTCTCCGTCAAAAAAGCGAGTATGAAATGAGTGAAGGATATAGTAGTAAAAATTCATTCTTTGAACTTCCTGGAAGGATTTTGCATATTGATGGGGATCCTGTTTATTTGAAGAAATGTACAGAGTTATACGAAAAATTAGGAGTCCCAATATACGGGGTTCACATGCCGGAAAAAGAAATGCCTGAACAAATTACCTCACTTTTAGAAATGGTCCGCCCAGAAATACTCGTAGTCACTGGACACGATGCGTATATGAGAAGTAAAGGCAGCGAGAATGATGTTAAGGCATACCGAAATACAAAATACTTTGCAGAGGCTGTGAGAGAGGCAAGGAAGTTCGAGCCACATATCGATCACTTAGTCATTTTTGCAGGTGCTTGCCAGTCTTATTTTGAAACATTAATAAGGGCTGGAGCTAATTTTGCTAGTTCTCCAGAACGAGTTAATATACATGCGTTAGACCCCGTTTATATTGCAGCTAAAATAAGTTTAACCTCATTTATGGATAGCGTTAGTATTTGGGACCTGTTACGAAATACGTTAACTGGAGAAAAGGGATTAGGTGGAATTGAAACGAAAGGCCTTTTAAGAAGAGGTATACCGATTAAAAATAGCGAAATTTTTTATGAAAGAAAAAAGGATTAAAATAAGGAAAAAAGACTTATTAGCTGCGAGCTGCTAAGTCTTTTTTTTGTGAAAAGTTGGAAAGGAAACATCAAATTTTTACATTCAAGAAGGGGATGCTCCTGCGGTTACTCATTGCAAAGCTACATGATGAATTCTCTACGAAGTTACTCATGATGTGATTGAGGTCAGTAGCTTTGCAGAGAAGCGAAAGAAAATCCATCACCAATTTTACATGTATGATGGTGACGATACATCGTCATGAGCGTTTTGTATGTAAATCAACCGACAGTGTGTCATATTTAGCGGCCGAACTCATGAATTTATTTGTCGTTTCATATTTTTTAACACTATTTGAGTGAATTTCATAATTACCAAAAATGAGCACATCATGCAATATATAGTTTGCGAATGGTTTTGACGCAACTATATATTGATCTTAGTGGCGAGAATCATGAATTATGAAATTCATTTACATAAAATATAAAATCTGCGTCATACTAACAAATAAAAAATAACACAAAAAAATAAGCGAATAGTATTGACAATCAATTTGTTTAATTGCTATAATTTAATTTTTGTTTGACAATATTGTACTCGCTGTGTTATAATTTGTCTAAGTGAGGTGGGTTCAATAATGGGAAAAACATTAGTGGATATCAAAAGGACTTTAGATGCTAATATTGGAAAGCGAATTACAATAAAGGCGAATGGTGGGCGTAGGAAGACCATTGAACGTTCTGGTTTCCTTGAGGAGACATACCCGTCTGTATTTATTATAAAGCTGGATGAAGATGAGAATGCCTTCGAAAGAGTATCATATAGCTATGCGGATGTTTTAACGGAGACAGTTCAGTTATCGGTTTGTGAAGATGAGAGTGCAGCTGTAGAGGTTGATTAATTTTTAATTAATAAGAGGTATACTCATAATTTGGGTTAGACTTCTCCATTGTAAAGTATTTCTAACACTTTTTAGATATAAGTGTTTTGTGAAAATGCTTTATAACGGAGGTGCCTGACCCTCTACTTATGAGTATACCTCTTATTGGTTTATATTAAATAGTTGATGAAAGGTTATACTAACGGTGTCGTAACAAGTTCTTAAAAGGAGTTGTTATTATGGCAAGAAGACGAGGGATTATGTCTGAGCAGTTTAAGGAAGAACTTGCAAAGGAACTTGGCTTTTATGAGACCGTCCAAAAAGAAGGATGGGGTGGAATTCGTTCAAGGGATGCAGGTAATATGGTTAAGCGTGCGATAGAAATTGCCGAACAACAGCTATCCAACGGGCAAAAAAAATAAAAGTTAACTTGTTACGATAGGGTTGTCTCATAAGTATCTGACACCATGCAGATGTTATTAAATATAGACGTATAAATTTATTATCCGGCTATATTTGGTGCCTAACGGTGTCTGACACTTTTTTGGGACAATCCTTTTTGTTATATACATATATGTACTAGGTTATCCTTATATAAAGTTTTAAATTAAGTGATTAGAAAAATATGTAATAGATTAATGATGAATTTTCTGGTTTGTAAGGACAACAAATGATAAAATAACGTAAGCATATGGAACATAGAAGGTGATAAAAGGTGAAGATCTCATTAAAAGCGCCGGCAAAGATTAACTTATCTCTTGATGTCCTTCACAAAAGGGAAGACGGCTTCCATGAAGTTGAGATGATCATGACTACAGTTGACTTAGCCGACCGTATTGAACTAACACGATTAGAAGAAAATCGAATAAAGGTAGATGTCTCTGAAGGTTTTGTACCTAATGACCATAGAAATTTAGCTTATCAGGCTGCAAAACTTTTAAAAGATCGCTACAACGTTAGTGAAGGCGTTTTAATTCATATTAGGAAAAACATTCCTGTTTCGGCAGGTCTTGCTGGTGGAAGTAGTGATGCTGCAGCTACATTGCGTGGACTAAATGAATTATGGAATTTGCAATTATCAATCGATGAACTGGCTAGTTTAGGTGCGCAAATCGGTTCTGACGTTTCTTTTTGTGTTTATGGAGGAACGGCGTTAGCTACTGGCAGAGGGGAAAAAATTAAACATATTAGTGCACCTCCTCCTTGTTGGGTGATATTAGCGAAGCCACCAATAGGCGTTTCAACAGCAGAAGTTTATCGAAATTTAAAGTTAGAACATCTCAAACACCCGAACATTAATCAGATGATTTCGGCAATCGATAACGCTGATTATCCACTTATTTGCTCTGAGTTAGGAAATGTTTTAGAAACAGTAACATTTAAGCTTTACCCTCAAGTTCAACGCATTAAAGAACAAATGATTAGATTCGGTGCTGATGGGGTACTAATGAGTGGAAGTGGACCTACCGTTTTTGGACTTGTAAAACATGAGTCTAGAATGCTTAGGGTTTACAATGGGTTAAGAGGTTTTTGTAACGATGTACATGCAGTTCGGGTAATGGGGGAACGTTACTATTGATAAAATCCGTACAAAAGTGTAAAATTACTGTTAAATATTCGGATTTTTGGAGGTAGTTATGAAGAAGTTTCGCCGCAGTGGCCGTTTAGTAGACATGACCAATTACTTAATACAAAATCCTCATCAACTAATACCGTTAACATACTTCTCAGATCGTTATGAATCCGCTAAGTCGTCGATAAGTGAGGATTTAACGATTATAAAAGAAATTTTTGAAAGTCAGGACATTGGAGTTTTGTTAACGGTAGCCGGGGCGAGTGGTGGTGTTAAGTACATTCCTACAGCAAACGAAGATGAAATAGTTCAGTCTTTAAAAAAATTATGTATGAAGCTTGAGGATGCTAACCGAGTATTACCAGGTGGTTACTTATACATGATGGATATTATCGGTAATCCAAAGCTTATGAATGAAATTGGTCGTTATTTTGCTACGTTGTTTGCGGATACGAAAGTTGATGTCATTATGACAATGGCCACTAAGGGGATTCCACTTGCATATGCCGTAGCTACATACTTAAATGTTCCGGTTTGCATTGTAAGGCATGAACATCGAATTACAGAAGGTTCACTTGTCAGTATAAACTACGTCTCTGGATCGACGAAAAGGATTCAAACGATGTCACTTGCAAAAAGAAGTTTGAATGAAGGTTCAAATGTTCTTATTATTGATGATTTTATGAAAGCGGGTGGCACGATCAGAGGGATGATCAGCTTAGTAGAAGAATTTAATTCGAACGTTGTTGGCACTGGAGTTTTAGTAGAAGCTGAACATACAGAAGAAAGGCTCGTAGATGAGTATATATCAATGACCCGCTTATCTGAAGTAAATACGAAAGAAAAGATTGTAAAGGTTGAAATTGGGAACTTTTTTGAAAAGTTAAAAAATCATAAACAACAAGTTCAGGAGGATTAGTAATGAAAACAATTCAAACTTCAAATGCGCCTGCAGCAATTGGTCCATATTCTCAAGGGGTAGTCGTTAATAATATGTTTTATAGTTCGGGACAAATCCCACTAAAACCAAACGGTGAACTCATAGAAGGGAACGTTTCCGACCAAACAGAACAAGTATTAAAAAACGTTGACGCTGTCTTACAAGAAGCAGGGGCATCTCGAAACACAGTAATAAAAACAACAGTATTTATTAAAGATATGAATGATTTTCCTATAATAAACGAAGTTTATGAAAAATATTTTTCTGAGCATAAACCAGCGAGATCTTGTGTCGAGGTTGCACGGTTACCAAAAGATGTCCTAGTTGAAATTGAAGTTATTGCTTTAGTTAAATAAGTTAGAGACTAGGGGTTGTCCCAAAAGTGTAAAACACTTTTAGGACAGTCCCTTTTTATACGGTGTTTTTGTAAGAAAATAGATGGAATGTTGGTTTGTTGGTTTGGACCATCCCCCGACTTTCCGTATTAGTAAGGGATGCTCCTGCGGTTACTCGTCGCAAAGCTGCATGAAGTAAATTCTAAGATGTATCTCATGACGTAATTGAGGTCAGTAGCTTTGGTGACGGTTATCGTCATGATGGTTTTGTATGTAAAGAACAAACTATTGTTACTTAACAAACGGTTAGAGTTATGACTATTCTGTGAACGTTTTGTAAATGTTTACAAAAACCGATAAAAATCTCGGAATTTTCTTTTTAAAAAGAAGGAAATGAACAAAGTGTGTTGAATTTATACAAAGACATATTTAATTGGAAAAAGGTGGTGGCAGAAATGGAAGTAACAGACGTAAGATTACGCCGTGTAAATACGGAAGGACGTATGCGCGCAATAGCATCCATTACAATTGATCACGAATTTGTTGTTCATGATATCCGTGTTATTGATGGAAATAATGGCATGTTCGTCGCTATGCCGAGTAAGAGAACTCCAGATGGCGAATTTAGAGACATCGCACACCCAATTTCTTCTCACACTAGAGAGAAGATTCAATCAGCGGTATTATCTGAGTATGAAAAAGCTGGGGATATTGATGAAGTTGAATATGAAGAAGCAGGTGCTTCATAAAAAACAAATTGAATGAGACTGTTAGTGTCAGTCACCTTAAATGGTATTAGTATAGAAGTGTACATTGTACAAGCTATGTTTAGTATCCTTGAGGTGGCTGACGCTTTTTTTAGTTTTGAATTGTGAGTTTTGAGTGTTGAGTTACTTTCAACACTCAAAACTCAAAACTCAAAATTCAAAACTCAAAACTCAAAACTCCACAGATATTGACCCTTACCTTACGAATA
>SKOL01000464.1 GCA_007120055.1 Anaerobacillus sp. | reverse complement strand
CTTCTCTTCTTTTGAGCTAGGAAAGAAACCATTTGTGCGTCAATACATGTTTTGACGCGCCATTTTTACATATAATGTAATCCCTGTGCACCAATCACCACTTTGTTGCACACTCCCCCCATAATACGCACTACTCCCACACTGTGACCACAGCCTACTGTTGTTATCCTAGGTTTAGTTATTGAAACCATGGATAAAAGTTGTTACCTCAAAAAAGGTATACGAATCGTCGCACGAATTCGTATACCTACCTAAATGCATATTTATTTTTCCACTTCTGGCCTCGTTACTAAGCAACAGGGTCTTTAGTTTCAACGAAGAAGTTATTATAAAGCTCTTGTACTGCCTTATCAGCATCGGCATCAATTATACCAAACACAATACTTACTTCTGATGAACCTTGATTTATCATATAAATATTGACTCCTACATTGGCTAACGCTTCGGTAGCTTTAGCAGCAATGCCAACCATCTCTTTCATACCTTCTCCAACGATCATCACCATGGCAAAGTCATGTTCGACATGAACATCATCAACATCGAGATCTTCTTTAATTCTAGCTACAATTCTTTCTTCCATTTCTGGAGTTAATTGATCACCCTTTAAAATAATCGACGTATCATCAATTCCTGAAGGCATATGTTCATACGATAACCCTTCATCCTCTATGATTTCTAAAAGGTGGCGTCCAAATCCGACTTCTCGGTTCATTAAGTATTTTCGAACATAGATTGTACTAAACCCTGATTCGCTAGCAATCCCAATGATTGGATTAATTAAATAGTTACGTTCGTTAACAATCATCGTTCCTTTAGCCGTTGGATTATTTGTATTTTTAATACATACAGGAACTCCTTTTTTGAAAGCCGGAATTAAGGCTTCATCATGGAAAACTGAAAATCCGGCATATGATAACTCACGCATTTCTCTATACGTTAATTCTTCAATTTCAACAGGATCTTCTACGACATTAGGGTTAGCGACAAACACAGAATCAACGTCAGTAAAGTTTTCATAAAGCTCTGCATCAACAGCTGAGGCTACAATCGACCCCGTAATATCCGAACCACCCCTAGAAAAAGTGACAAGCTCTCCGTCTGGTGTGTAACCAAAAAATCCCGGGAAGATTAATATACCTTTTCTATTTCTGAGCTCGTATAAATGATCGTACGCCTCAGGTAACACTTGTGCGTTCCCATAGTCTTTACTAACAAACAAGCCTGCTTCTTTTGGATCAACATAGTGCGCATCGACACCTAAAGATTGTAAATAATAGGAAAATAACTTTGCATTATTATCTTCGCCACTTGCTTTAATTAAATCACTAAACTTTTGTTCGCCTTCTTCTTTTGTTGCTAACCTCGAAAGTAAATCATCTTTAATAATATTAACGACATCTTTTGATAAATTTAATTCATTAGCAATTTGCTCATAGCGACTAACGACTCTTTGTAGAGCGTCTGTTACGTCCTCATTTGCTAGCGCCTTGTCACCTAAAGCAATTAATAAATCGGTTACTTTCGTATCTTCCTTAAAACGTTTTCCTGGTGCTGAAACCACAACAATTTTCCTTTCAGCATCGGACATCACAATATTTGCTACTTTTTGCATTTGTTCTGCACTCGCTAAAGATGTTCCACCGAACTTACAAACCTTCATATTTTTTTAGCCACCTCATAATTGTAGTTTTTTCCAGAACCATAAATCTAATTTAATGAATTTCATAAATCCTTATGTAGCGCCACTAGGACGCTACATTTCTAGCTGAGTTAAATCGTTCTCACTAGATGTAGATTGATCTGGCTAATTGATTCGTATTATGAAATCCACTCAATTTAATGAATTTCATAATTAAATATTTTCGCCATTAAGTATTAATGTGTAATTGCGTTAAACCGCTCGCAACTACACATAGTTTGATATGGCTCAATTAAGGTAATTATGAAATTCACTCAATTAATTAATAATTTAAAATTTTATCACCTACTATTCATAGCTGCAACTGCCACCTTATCCTTTATATGCTTCAAATTTCGTTTAAATGGACGATTACATCAAAGATTTTGTAATAGAAGGCAGATTTTTTTAAGATTTACTGTTTTTCAAGGAAATGATTGTATAATTTAGTGTGATAGATTTCCTTACACATCCATCAATAAAAAGTAAATATCATGTTATAGTTAAAATAGGAAAAGAGCATAGCGTTGCTCCTACACCTACTCGTTGCACAAAAACTAAGGCTTAGCGCGAAAAGCGAACGGCGCTACTATACAAATGCATTCGGTAGCAGACAGGAGATGATAAACTTGTCTTATAAAGAGAAAAAGGTAATAACGATCGGTGTTGTCAGTGAGTTAACAGGTTTATCAGAAAGACAAATCCGTTATTATGAAGAACGAAAATTAATTTTTCCAGAGCGTACTAAAGGAGGTACTCGTAAATATTCCTTTTCAGACGTCGAACGCCTTGTAGATATTTCCAATAAAATTGAAGACGGTATGCAAACATTTGAAATTAGAAAAATGGAACAAAAACAACTTCGTCAAACAGAACTTAGAGAAAAAATGCTACGCGGACAGCTAAATGCTGCATTTAATATTCGAAAATAATTAAAGCGTGACTTGATTCATTGTTGTATTTTCTTTTGGAGTGTAACCAAGATGCTACTTCCCCTTACGCTTACTTTTTGAAAATTAATAGGTCTTTGGAGATAAACATAATTGTCTCTAAAGGCTTATTTTTTTATGAAGAAAAAGCCGTCGAATTTGCAAAGATCGCCTTTAATTTATATTTTAATGACTGATAACTTCACGATAAAAATAGTGATAATGGGACAAAGTATAAGTAGAACATAATAATGGAGGAACGATAAATTATGAAGTTGAAATTGTTTTTATTAATTTTATGTATAAGTACTGTCCTAATCCCTACTGTTATTAACGCCGAGAGTATTAGTAATGACATGAAGGTCGCAATTATCATTGATGACTTCGGTGGAAAAGTGAAAGGCGTAAATGAGTTTTTTGAAGCAAATATTCCAATCACAGTCGCTGTAATGCCGTTTTTAGATCAGTCAAAACAACAAGCCGAGTTAGCAAACGACCTAGGTTTGGAAGTAATGATCCACCTCCCTTTACAACCGAAAAAAGGAAAAACATCATGGTTAGGGCCTAAACCGATCACAAAAGATTTGCCTTTAGATGAAATCAAAAAAAGAGTTGTCGAAGCCATTGAGAGTGTTCCCCATGCTAAAGGAATGAATAACCATATGGGGTCACTCATTGTTGAAGATGAGGCAATTATGAGAGTGATACTAGAAACTGCTAAAGAAAACAATTTATATTTTATCGATAGTGGGACAAACCCTAAGTCTGTCATACCGAAGCTTGCCGAAGAACTAGGTGTACCGTGGGCGATGCGAGATGTTTTCTTAGATGATACGCTTTCTTCAAGCCGACACGTTTATAAACAAATGCATAGGCTTATAAGAGTTGCCGAAAGAAAAGGGCATGGAATTGCGATTGGACATGTCGGAGTTAAAGGCGAAGCTACCGTTAAAGGAGTGAAAGAAGCAGTGAAGGACTTTGAGCAGAAAAAAGTTCATATCGTTCCCGCTTCTCACCTATTACAAAGTAAAATTG
>SKOL01000207.1 GCA_007120055.1 Anaerobacillus sp. | reverse complement strand
TTATCAGTTAGAGAGGTAGTAGCAGTAATCAACAAATCGTTAAAACCTTATAATCCTTAGGTCTCTCTAATGTTTTAAGAGTTTGCGTGGGTTTAACAAAGAAAAAGAATTTGGAATAGTCTTAGTGCTTATCTTTATTATTTAATTATCATGTATAAAAGGTTTCTATAATTTAAAAGAGAGCTCATCACTATCTGTATATAAGAGCAAAAAGCGCCGTCGATCTCGACCGCGTTTTTTTAGTACGAAGCCAGCTGTTCTCCCACCGCAAACCACCTCACAATCCCTGTTCGGTCCGGTGCCCCACGAGCCCGACTCTTAACTTTTTAACTTTTAGGGACTTAATAAATGTTCTGCAAAACAAAAGAAGCAGAGGAAACTTCCTACAAACTTATTAAACTCTTACTATTCTATTAGGATTTTTTGCATTTTTAATGACTTGTTTGTCTAGAGTAATTTCATCTGTAGGTAATTAACCAATGAAAAAGAAGGGAGAAGCACCACGAGTAGCAAAAGTAAGTTCCTACAAGAAAAACAAACCTAAAAAAGTGAGACTTCCTATCGATCAATTAGGCAAATCAATTGAAAAAGGGAGAAAACTGTAAAAGCTTCAATTAAAGTGATAAAAGATCCTTCCGCGCCAATGGGGCAAACCTTGACAAATCTTTCAAGGGCCTTAGTTTTTGCAGGGTTAATATTTCTTGTGTTTTATTATGTCCTAGGTGTCAGCTTATTTAGCTCTTAAGATGGGTAGGTGGAAAGCTCCTTTTCTAAACATCCAGCTTGGCCCATGTCACCATCTAAATTGACGATATAAATCGGCTTGTTGTTTGTTATGAATAGTGCGTATTTGGAATAATGAGGGTGGCTTTCGTTAAAGAAGGATTGTAAGTCGTCGATGGTTTTGCAAATATAAAAAACGGTTCCTTTTCCGATATAACTGTTTTGTTTATTTATGAGAACGTGGTCACCTTTATTAAACAACATAAACACTCCAAACATTAGAAGTAGCTTGTTTTTTAGTTATTATTTCATTTTAATGGGTAAATATTGTACGTAGAAAATTTTGATGATATACATAAGGTTAAGAGGGAAGGGCGTAGGGGTATTTTAGTAATTGTAGATGTTATGTAAGCCTGGGGTTATTTCCCCAGTTAATGCTGTAGTATGTGAAGAAAATGGTTTTTACTTATGAGCAACAGGTTCTTTTATTTGGGTTAAAATAAAGTTTTTCAACTTTGTTTCGAAAGTGGATGCGCCTAGTGAATTAACATGAATGAACGGTGTTTGTAGCTTTTTAGCGATTGCCGATGCTTTAATGTAATGTTGGTGCCCAGCTTTTTCTGTTAGGAAAAAAACTGCACTAGAACGACTAATTGAGCCTTCGATTTTTTTGAAATCCTTACAGGCTACGAATACTAAGTTGCCGCCATATTTACTGACAATATCATTGTATCGCATGTTTTTATCACCGCCGATGACACAAATTGTCTCCCCGTTTAAGGAAAGAGTGTGCCTATTTTCTACATCAGCTTCCGTAGAAGGGGTCTTTGATAAAGTTTCAATTTTTTGGATATAGATTTTTCGTTCTTCAGCAAAGTTATTTTCCATTTCATTCATTTCACGACGCATTTGTTCTAAATCCCCGATAGCCTCTTCGTATAACCCGTCATGTTTGGATTGTAACTTCCTGTACTTTTCTTTCAAGTTGTCGTAGCTTAGCTTCATTTGCTGCTGTTTTTGTTGTTGCTTTTCTATTTTTAATTTTAATTGTTTATTTTCTTTGACGATTTGGTTTTGGTCGATGAATGCATTGACAGTTACGGGCTGTTCCATGATTTCTTCAAATCGTTCATCGAAGTAAAAACAATAAAATTTCGGGGAGTGACAGGCCCGAAACACTGATATCCTAATCCCACAAACAACTGGGACAATGAACTGACCCCATGTCCCAACTAGATTGACTCTCGATATGGACGACAATTAATGCATCTTCGCCTTTTATTTTAGTTTCAACTAAAAGGTCTACAGTACCTTTATTTCCCTTAATGATATCAGTAAAAACTTCCTGTTGTAAAAAAGTGACGTGTGTAAAATCTAGGTGTTCATAAACCTTCGGGAAAAAGGCGAGGATAAACTCCTCAAAAAATGTTGTAGTCAACTCCCTAAACCAACGATCATGATCATTACTTACATCACACAATTTATTCACCTCATAAACAGAACTTTTGTTCTTATTATACAATATAAGAACATGCGATCGTAAATGCGATTTAGGAAATTTATTAAACTTTTTGGGAAACTTTAATAAAACACAGCTTTTTCCAACAACCTGTAGAATGCACGTTAAATATAATTTTCTGTTTTGTCATTTCTGTGAAACCACGTTCTAAAGCGAGAATTTTCGGGGAGTGACTAGCACCACTAAAGTGTACGTGAAAATTCATTTTAAATAAAAACAATTTTTAGAAAAATCACTCTTTTCAAAAAAAGGGTTTTCGTGTATACTGACACTAACAACAAAAACGCGCAATAAGTTGCGTATTGCGCAACTGAAAAGAAAGGGGGGAGGTTATTATGAAAGATAACAAAATCAAAAGCATCATAAAGGCTATGAAAGTCCTTGAATGTTTCACCATTCAGCAACCTAAATTAAGCCTTTCAGAAATTAGCAAAATGCTTGAGATGGAACCGTCCACTGTTCGTCGTATTTTAATGAGCTTAGAAGAAGGAGACTTTGTGAAACAAGATCCTGAGACTCGTATGTATAGCTTAGATAACGGGCTTGTTAGGTTAGGTGCAATTGCTATACAAAATTTTGATATACGTAGTATTGCGAAGCCTTACATGAAAGAAGTTTCAGATAGAAGCCAAGAAAATACTTACTTGGCAATCAATTCAGCTGATCAATCACTTTATATTGATATAGTAGAAGCGAAACAGGAAATTGTCCTAACGGGTTCAGTTGGTGCAACAAGACCACTCTACAGTACAGGTACAGGCAAAGTTCTTCTTGCATTTTTGCCGGAACAGGAAATTGAAAGCATTTTCAAGTGGAAGATGAGTCATTTAAGTGATGAGGCAATCTCACGCCTTAGAGAGGATATCGTAACAATTCAAAAAAAAGGAGTGGCCGTAGCAGTTCGCGAGTATAATCAAGAAGTCTTTTCAATCGCAGCCCCAATTTTTGATAGTACTAACAGAGTAGTAGCTGCATTAGCCATTTCAGGCCCAGCGTTTCGCTTAACGGAAGAAAAAGTCAGAGAATTTGAGCAGGTTGTTATTGCAAATAGTAATGAGATTTCTACTAAGATGGGTTATTCAAATTAAAGGAGGATATCTATGAAAGCTATAAAATGCGCTAATATTTTAACTGGAAAAAGAGTAGGGGAACGGTCATTAAAGAATCAGGTTATCTTGATGGAGAAGGAGAGAATTGTATCGATTGAGCCACTTGATGAATTTGAAAAAAAATCGTTTGCCGGTGAAATCATTGATTACACTGATGAGGAAATGTATGTGATTCCTGGATTAATAGATACGCATCTTCATCTGGCTCATGGAGGGACGGACCCGTCTGAAAAGTATGATTCAGATCCGCTTGTTTCTTTACGGATGGCAAATAATGCGTTTATCAACCTGAAAGCAGGGATTACAACAGTCAGAGACCTAGGTGCCAAAAATCATATTGATGTTGAATTTAAAAAAGGGGTGGAAAAGAAATTAATCCCGTCACCTAAAGTTATTATTTGTGGTAAACCTATCATCATGACTGGTGGACACTGCTACTATATGGGGCAAGAAGCGGATGGTCCTCATGAGGTAGCAAAGGCTGTTAGAGAACAGCTAAAGGAGCGAGTTGATTTTATTAAGCTAATGGTAACAGGTGGCATTATGACGCCAGGAAATATTTACGACTTACAACTGAAAAAAGAAGAAATAGAAAGTGCCATAGAGACAGCACATAATGCAAGCCGTCCTGTTGCAGCTCATGCACAGGCAGGTAGAGGGATTAAATTATCGATCGAGGCTGGTGTAGATACATTAGAACATGGAATCTATCTTTCTGAGGAAGACGTAGAGTTAATGATAAAGAGGGGGACGTATTATGTACCTACATTAGTGGCAATCAAAGAAATTGCAGAAGAGGGCTTATATGTTGGTCTTCCTGAATGGGTTGTTAGTAAGCTAGACACTGCTGTAGAAGCACATATGAAGTCCTTCCAAATGGCTAGGGAAGCAGGATTGACTATTGCTGCTGGTACAGATTACAGGCCAGGTACACTCCAGGATGAGCTTCAGTTAATGGTAAATTACGGTGCTACCAATGAAGAAGCCTTCCTTGCTGCAACAAGTGTTGCCGCAAAAGTCATTGATAGAGCAGACACAATTGGAAGTATTGAGCCAGGAAAATATGCCGACATTACTATTGTTAAAGGGGACCCATTAGACAATATTAGTAATCTATCAAATGTGGAAACGGTCTTTGTTGAAGGTACGATTAAATGGCATGCAGGCAACAATACACTAGAAAACCGACAGGCGGTAAGTGTTTCTAATTAACGACATTGTCATTTCAATAGTAGTTAACTATAAAAGGGGGAAGATAAATGTTTAAATCAGGATTAAAAGTGTTATTCTTTATATTTGTCGCAATGGTGTTAGCTTTCGTCACAACAGGATGCTCTGATACTTCCACTGGTAGCGACGACATAGATTCAAACACTGACGCTGATACAGCTACTTCTTCAGTTGAACAAGTGATCACAGTTGCACAAGGGGTAGATGCTACATCAATGGACCCGCCGATGAGTACTAGTACTACTGATAAGAACGTTACTTCTCAAATATTTGATACATTGCTGTATCGTGATCATAATATGGAAGTTCAACCTCATTTAGCTACTTCTTGGGAAGTAATTGATGACAACACATGGGAAATAGATTTAGAAAAGGGAATTACATTCCACAATGGGGAAGCATTTAATGGATACGACGTGAAATATAGTATTGAACGTATTATCGACCCTGATTTTAATGCGCCTTCAAGGTCGCAATTTATGTCCATTGAACGAGTTGATGTGATTGAAGACTATAAAGTTCATATTGTGACAAAAGAGCCTTACCCAGTACTTCCAGCTGTTCTAACTGAGCTTTGGATTGTACCAAGTGAATATACGGAGGGGCATGGAAGAGAAGAGCTAGCAAGAAAACCAGTTGGAACTGGGCCATTTAAGTTTGTTGAATGGGTGCGTGACGAAAGAATTGTTTTAGCAGCAAACGAAAATTACTGGAAGGGTGCACCAAAGCTTGAGCAAGTAGTCTTCCTTCCTATCCCAGAATCAGGTACAAGAATTGCGATGCTCCGTACTGGAGAAGTAGATATTGTTGCCGGTTTACCACCATATACAGTTGGTCAGCTTGAAAGTAACCCAGACGTAGATGTTGTATCAGCCACTGGGGCGAGAGCCTATTTCTTAGGCTTGAATACAATTGATGATACACCTATCGCAGATCCAATGGTCAGAACAGCGCTAGCTCACGCAATTAATGTCGATGAAATTATTGAAGGTCTCTTTGATGGATACGGGCAAAGACTCGCTTCTTTACTGGGGCCTAGTCATTTTGGCTTTAACCCAGATCTACAACCAGTTCCTTATGATCCAGAAAAGGCGAAGCAGCTCATGGCCGAAGCAGGCTATCCAGATGGATTTTCTATTGATTTTGATGCTCCTAATGGTAGATATTTAATGGATGGTGAAGTTGTTCAAGTTATTGCTGGGCAATTAAGGGAAGTAGGAATTGATGTTAACTTAGATATCAAGGAATGGGGAACATTTATTGGTGCATTTGCTAGCGACACGGCAGAAGTAGCTCCATTATGGTACATGGGGTGGAGTATCCCTACGTTCGATGCTGACTCCATCCTATACCCGTTGTGGACGCCAGATACGTATAGCGGCTATGACAATAAGGTTATGACAAATTTACTTACTGAAGCACGCTTTAATATGAACCGTGATGATAGATTACGAATGTATCATGAAGCATTAGAACTTGGTCGGAAGGATATGATTCAAGTTCCTTTATTCCAGCTTGAAGATATCTATGGCAAGAGAGTCGACGTTCAATGGGAGCCTCGATCTGACGAAAGGATTTTATTATACGACGCATATAAAAAGTAGGTGATTTCATGCTAAAGTATATCGCAAAACGCATAATTGGTTCGATCCCGGTATTTATCGGGGTCGCCATTATTGCGTTTTCTTTAACCTATCTTTCAGGCGATCCAGTTTCATTAATGGTTTCGATGGATACTCCAAGAGATCAGGTTGAGGAATTAAGAGAGCAATTAGGCTATAATTTACCAATTCATGTACAGTTTACAAATTACATGGTGGATTTGTTTAGGTTAGATTTGGGGCAATCACTCAGGTATCAGGAGCCTGTCGTTAGCTTAATATTAGAGCGTTTTCCGGCTACATTACAGTTAGCTGTTGCTAGTGTTATTGTGGCATTGGCAATAGGAATTCCAGCTGGGATCATCTCTGCTATAAAGAAGAATTCTATTAGTGATTATTTGGTCTCAATATTCGCATTATTTGGACAGTCAGTTGCACCATTTTGGTTTGGATTAATGTTAATTTTAATTTTTTCAGTGAATTTAGGATGGCTGCCATCTTCAGGTAGAGGTAGCTTCGAGCAATTGATTATGCCGTCTATAACTTTGGGATTATTCTTTACTGCATCTGTTGCAAGGTTAATACGATCCGGAATGCTAGAAATATTACATTCTGATTATATTCGAACCGCTCGATCCAAGGGTATATCTAAAGGATTGGTCGTCTATAAACATGCTTTAAAAAATAGTTTAATTCCTGTAGTTACAATGGTTGGTATTCAGTTTGGGACGTTATTGGGGGGCGCAGTCGTAGTTGAAATGATTTTTTCTTGGCCTGGTATTGGTCGAATGATAATACAGGCTATCTATAATAGAGACTTCCCGTTAGTACAGGGAGCGATGCTTTTCTGTGCTGTAGGTATTATTGTCGCCAATATTATTGTGGATGTTATTTACCGTTTCTTGGATCCGCGAATTAAACATAGCTAAATAGGAGGACGGATCGATTGTAGCAGTTAATCTATAGAAAGGGGGATAACAATGGAAGTCATACTAAGGGTTAAGAAATCTTTTCAGACAGAGAAATTTGTCCGGTTTCGTACACTATTTTTAAAAAATAAATTAGCTGTGCTAGCTTCTATCGTGTTGTTTCTATTAGTTGCTTGTGCAATTCTAGCTCCGTGGATCAGTCCATATCATTGGGAAACACAAAATGTAACGGATCGATTAATTCCTCCAGGTGAGTCACACTATCTATTGGGAACCGACTATTTAGGAAGAGATATACTCAGTTATATTATTTGGGGAACACAAATCTCTATTATTGTAGGTGTTGCAACTGTTGCGATTGGTGGTGTATTGGGTTCTATATTAGGCTGGATTGCCGGATACTTTGGCGGTTGGGTAGACCGTGTCATCATGCGTTTAGCAGATATTCAACTATCCTTTCCGTATATCTTACTTACACTAGCCTTAGCCGCTGTGATTGGACCAGGGCTATGGAATGTAATATTTGTATTAGCGATTTCAAGTTGGCCAATTTACGGTAGAATTGCACGAGGATCGATGCTTTCAGAGAAGGAAAAAGAACATGTCGAAGCAGCTAAAGCTATGGGCTTTTCCTCTTATCGGATTATCGTACACCACGCCATACCAAGTACACTATCTCCATTAATAGTTGTGACGACGTTACAGGTAGGTAGAATGATCATTGCCGAAGCAACTTTAAGCTTCCTTGGCGTGGGAGTTCCAACTTCTGTTCCTACATGGGGGGGATTACTAAGTACTGGTAGGGATTACCTATATGATGCATGGTGGATAGCTACGTTTGCAGGAGCAGCTATTTTGATAACGGTAATGGTAATTAATATTATTGGTGATACATTACGAGATATCCTAGATCCAAAATCGATATAAAGCAATACAGAATGAATGAAAAAGTGATAAATAACGAGTGGAACGTGATGTTTCTAAAAGGTGGTGAGTAGTGAATGGAACACTTACTTGAAATAAAAGGTTTAACGACAGAGTTTGAAACCTTTAGTGGAAAAGTGAAAGCAGTAGACGGAGTTAGTCTATTTGTTGGTAAGAAGGAAACGCTAGCAGTAGTAGGGGAAAGTGGAAGCGGAAAGAGTGTTACATCCTTATCCTTGATGAGACTCATTTTGCCTCCTGGAAAAGTCGTAGGTGGAAAAATAGAGTTTGAAGGTGTTGATTTGTTATCACTAAAGGAAAAAGAAATGGAAAAAGTACGTGGAAATAATATATCGATGATCTTCCAAGAACCAATGACGTCCTTGAATCCAGTCTTTACAGTTGGGGATCAAATCATAGAGGGTATTCGAAAACATCAAAAGCTATCTAGAAAGCAAGCAAAAGAGAAAGCGATTGAATTATTAAAGATGGTTGGAATACCAATTCCTGAACGTAGAATTAATGAATATCCGCATCAATTATCAGGTGGGATGAGGCAACGTGTGATGATTGCAATAGCACTGGCTAGCAACCCTAAACTATTGATTGCAGATGAACCTACAACAGCATTAGATGTTACGATCCAAGCGCAAATATTGGATTTAATGAAAAAGCTAAAGGAAGAATTAGGGATGTCTATTATAATCATTACACATGATTTAGGCGTAGTAGCTGAAATGGCAGACCGAGTTATCGTTATGTATGCAGGGCAAGTCGTGGAGGAAGCGGATGTAATGTCTATTTTTGATGATCCGCTACACCCTTATACGAAGGGGTTACTGAATTCAACTCCGACAATAGAGGAAAAGCTTGATAGATTAGTAACCATTAAAGGAAATGTTCCACATCCATCACAGTTGCCTAAAGGCTGTCGTTTTCATCCTAGATGTCCAGTAGCTACAGAAATTTGCAGCCAACAAGAACCGAAACTTACTGAAACACCAGAAGGCAGAAGAGTAAGCTGTTGGCTAGTTGGAGGAGAACGGTAATGACGAACGAGTTCCTAGTAGAAGTGAAGAATTTAAAGAAACATTTCTCTAGTGGAGGAGGCTTCTTATCCAAGAAGAAAGTAATTAAAGCTGTCGATGATATTAGCTTTTATGTCCCGAAGGGGAAAACAACGAGCCTAGTAGGAGAGTCAGGCTGTGGAAAGTCGACAGCAGGCAGAACGATACTACGATTAATGGAGCCAACTGGCGGACAGGTGTTGTTCGAAGGAAGAGATATCTTCACGATGAAAAAGAAAGAATTAAAACAATTAAGAAAGCAAATGCAAATTATCTTCCAAGACCCATATGCGAGCTTAAATCAACGTATGCGGATCCGAAACATCATTGCAGAGCCGATACAATATCATAAATTATTACCCGTTGAACAAATTGATAAAAGAGTTGATTATTTATTAGAGGTTGTAGGTTTAAATAGTAGGTTTGGTACCAGGTTCCCGCATGAACTAAGCGGTGGCCAAAGGCAACGCGTGTGTATCGCGAGAGCACTTGCATTAAATCCGAAATTTATTATTTGCGATGAATCTGTTTCAGCTCTCGATGTATCTATTCGTTCACAAGTATTAAATCTGTTGAAAGATTTACAAAGAGAATTTGATTTAACCTATTTATTTATTTCTCATGATCTAAATGTAGTTAGGCATATAAGTGACTATGTGGTAGTTATGTATCTAGGCCATGTTATGGAGATCGCACCATGTGAGGACTTTTACTCAAGGCCTACTCACCCTTATTCATACTCTTTATTATCGGCTACACCAATATCGCATCCAAAAATGAAAAAGGAGCGAATTATATTAAAAGGAGATCCACCAAGCCCTGCAGATCCACCAACTGGTTGTGTATTCCACACAAGGTGCCAACATGCTCTACCAAGGTGTAGGCAAGAAACACCATCATTAATTCCTGTACGAATGAATGAAGAACATGTAGTAGCATGCTTTAACCCAGTGGATGAAATCACAGTTGAAGAAAAGCAAATCAGCCTGTTAAAAGGGTGAAACTGTTAATGTTAATTAAACTAGGGAATGATATGGACCCTGATTGTTAGATACTACTAACAATCAGGGTCCATATTTTTTTTATAAAGAATATTCCATAGAAACAAACCTAACGGGAGAAAATTACTTCCTTGAAGGAGGAAATTCCATAAGAGATATAGCCCGTAGGTAAAAGAGTATGCCTGACAGAGAGGCGAGGGATGAAGAAAGTGAAAATAAAATAATTGAAATAAATCAATCCCTGTTTGACATGTCGTTTTGTAACTAATACATAAATTCTATGAATCACATATAACTTTAGATGAGAAAGATGTTAATTCTTCCCTTCCTGGGTTAGCGTGCGTAACTTTCCAAATTCAATTGTCTGCTAGATGGATTTATGATAACTTAAAAACTGCTTCTGAAATTTCACAGCATGTATAAATATTTAGCCAGACTCTGCACTTTCCGCATCAGTCTGGTTTTTTATATATTAAAATTTATGAATAGGACATTCTATTAATCTCATAATCTTAAATAAAAAAGGAAGGATTTGAGATTAAGTGTTAATGGTAAAATATTTATCGGCAAATGAAATCAAGGTCAGGCATCAATATTTACCAGGACGTAACACTGCTAATAAAAAGTATCCTATTGTTATAAAATCGGAAAGACCATTAATGCATGTGTACGAAGATGAAGATGGCAATTACCTTTTATTCAAAGGAATTGACGTATACCATACGTTAAAGGTATCAAATAATTCATATAAAGTTCCATGCCAGATTCATTGTACTACATTGAATTTATATGATTGGACCATTAAGCTTTTACAAACCTCTTATAACGAAAATTTGTATTGGAAAGTTAAGTATGAGTTAATTAAGGTGTTAATAAATGAGGATAATAAATCTTCAGTACAAATTAGCCGAGATAGTGGTGTTGATATAGAAGACATTGAAAAACATATCGTTGAATCAAAAGTTCCAGATCATATTCAAAATCTCGCTATTAAAAACAATAAGGAAAAACTAATTAATGAAATTTACAAAGAAAAGTGTCTAACCGAGGTTTGTAAATCTTTGTTATACGAAGCGGTTTTTAATGAAGAAACGCTTTTAACTGACACTAAATTTAAGTTATTTAAGAAATATATTAAATCAGGGTTTAAATTTAATCCACTAGCAAGTAACGCGTTAAAAATACTTAATCAAATTGTAGATAAAGACACGGCTTTAAAGTTTTATTGGTCTTCATTAAATTCTGATCCGCCACCTTACATTTACAGAAGTTTTTACTTAACAATATTAGATATTAATCGAAATAAAGCAAATAAACACTTTAAAATACAGACATTTTAAGGTTTGGAAAAAATTAGAGAGTGGTGCGATATAAGCTCATAGCTTCTTTAGTTCTTAAAAAACTCTTACAGTACATGGGCCTAACTAGGTTAAAAGAGAAGAGTTCCCAAAAGTGAACGAAGCTTCTATCAAAGGTTATCCGATGTTAGAGTATTAGAAGAAATGTAAATTCATAAAAAATAAATTAACCAATCCAGTGACAATCCCTTTGTCGCTATTTTTTTTGCAGGTTTTCCCACCTTTCTGTCGAATACATCCTAATATAATGGAAAAATATAGTTAATAAACAATAATAAGTAAATTCATTATAAAACATACTGCATAGTGCCTACTTAATAGGCCTTAGTCTCCGGCACAATTCAAAAAAGAGGTGACCGAACCAATGCTCCACTCTGGCATTTACGAACAAATCATCAACGAAAAGCTAAAAAAGCAACTCGCCACATTAACCGATCACGACATCCGCACAGAGCGACTCGATGTAGAGGAAGCGCGGAAAATGTTGGCGAGTTACATATCTCAAGTGACGAGGCGGGCGCTAAGCTTCGTTCGTGATGAAGAAAAAGATGATAAAGAGGCGCTGCTCAAACAAATCAAAGCGTGTAATGAAATTATCACGATTTTAAATGAGCGTCTGAACGATGATGAATTCGCATCGCTACAAATCGCTGAGGAAGGGGAAGTCCTAACTTCGATCTATTCAAAGATCAATCATACACGCTCACTCAAAAAACAAGAAATCGTTCGTCCGGTAACACCGATTTCGGAAAGTTCGCTTTTTACGGGATCGCACCATGAGCCGAATATGCTCAGTGAGCTAAGTCGAGAGATTCAATCGGCGGATCAGATTGATATGCTCGTTTCTTTTATTAAGTGGAGCGGCCTCCGTTGTATTATCGAAGACTTAAGGAATTTTACGGAACAAGAGGGCAGTAAGCTGCGAGTGATTACGACATCTTATATGGAAGCTTCTGACTATAAAGCGATCATCGAATTGAGTAAGCTCAACAACACCGAAGTGAAAATCTCATATGATAAAGAGCGAACACGGCTTCATGCGAAAGCGTACATGTTCCGTAGAGAGACCGGCTTTACGACGGCTTATATTGGCTCGTCCAATTTATCAAATCCTGCCCTTACTTCAGGGTTAGAGTGGAACTTGAAGATCACTGAAAAAGATTCGTTTGATATTGCAAAAAAATTCGATGCGACGTTTGAAAGCTATTGGAATGATGGTGAATTCCTGCTTTTTGACGCGGAAAAAGAAGAGCACCAACAAAAGCTAAAAACCGCTCTAAACAAAGCAAAAAACAATTACAACGAAGAAGCTAACTATCAATTCGACATTCAGCCGTACCACTTCCAAAAAGAAATCTTAGAAAAACTACAAGCAGAACGTGAAGTGTTTGGGCGCTACAAAAACTTATTAGTCGCTGCAACAGGTGTCGGTAAAACCGTGATTTCAGCGTTTGATTTTAAACGTTTCCAAAAAGAACACGGTCGCACTGCGAAACTATTATTTGTCGCTCACCGTGAAGAAATTTTAAAGCAAAGTCGAGCGACGTTTCGGGCGATTTTACGTGATTTTAACTTT
>SKOL01000091.1 GCA_007120055.1 Anaerobacillus sp. | reverse complement strand
TAAGTCGTATCATTAGACAAGAACGCCCAGACGGATTGTTACCAACATTAGGTGGTCAAACAGGTTTAAATATGGCGGTTGAACTACAAAAGTCAGGAATTCTTGATGAATATAATATTGAGCTTTTAGGAACGAAACTTCACTCTATTGAGCAGGCAGAAGACCGAGACTTATTCCGTTCACTTATGAATGAATTAAATGAACCTGTACCTGATAGTGCAATTATTCATACACTTGAGGAAGCATATCAATTTGTCGAAGAAATTGGTTATCCAATTATCGTTCGCCCTGCTTACACATTAGGGGGAACAGGTGGTGGCCTCGTATATAACGAGGGCGATCTTATAGAAATTGTCAGTAGTGGCTTAAAATATAGCCCTGTTACTCAATGTTTAGTAGAAAAAAGTATTGCCGGATACAAAGAAGTTGAATATGAAGTGATGCGTGACGGTAAGGATGGAGCGATTGTTGTATGTAATATGGAAAACATTGACCCAGTTGGAATTCATACAGGTGATTCGATCGTTGTCGCACCAAGTCAAACATTATCTGATCGTGAGTATCAAATGTTACGAAATTCTTCGTTAAAAATTATTCGTGCCCTTGGAATAGAAGGCGGTTGTAACGTGCAATTTGCTCTAGATCCTGATAGTTACCAATATTACATTATTGAGGTTAATCCTCGTGTAAGTCGCTCATCGGCATTAGCTTCGAAAGCTACAGGCTACCCAATTGCAAAAATTGCTGCCAAAATAGCGGTCGGTTATGCCCTAGATGAAATTATGAACCCGATTACGAAAACAACGTACGCTAGTTTTGAACCTGCTTTAGACTATGTCGTTTCCAAAATACCACGCTGGCCGTTTGATAAATTTGAAGCAGCAAACCGTACACTTGGAACGCAAATGAAAGCAACAGGTGAAGTGATGGCGATTGGCAGAAATTTAGAAGAATCATTATTGAAGGCTGTTCGTTCTTTAGAAGCTAACGTCTTACATTTAGAAATTGAAAAACATAAAACCCTCTCTAAAGAAGATCTTGAGTATCGCCTTCAAAAAGCGGATGATGAGCGCCTGTTTATTGTCGCAGAAAGCTTTCGCCGTGGCTATACAGTTGAGCGCTTATGGGAGTTAACGAAAATCGATCGTTTCTTCTTAAATAAATTGAATGGAATTATTGAAATGGAAACGAAGCTAAAAGAAGCACCGTTTCATTTAGAACTCCTTCAAACAGCGAAAGAAATTGGATTTTCCGATGATGCTTTGGCTACATTTTGGAATGTTACTGAAGAAGAAGTTTATAAGTTTCGCTATGAAAAAGGGGTTGTTCCGGTTTATAAAATGGTTGATACGTGTGCTGCAGAATTTGCGTCAGCAACCCCATACTACTATGGAACTTATGAAGATGAAAATGAGTCAATCATCACTGATAAGAAAAGTATTGTCGTTTTAGGGTCAGGACCAATTCGCATTGGGCAAGGTGTCGAATTTGACTATGCCACTGTCCATACCGTTTTAGCCATTAAAGAAGCGGGATATGAAGCGATTATTATCAATAATAATCCTGAAACAGTTTCTACAGATTTCAGTATCTCAGATAAATTGTACTTTGAACCATTAGCAGTGGAAGATGTGATGCACATCATTAATCACGAAAAACCAGCGGGTGTTATTGTTCAGTTCGGTGGCCAAACAGCGATTAACTTAGCTGAAGAGTTACAAAGTAGAGGTGTAACGATTTTAGGAACATCGTTACAAGATATGGATCGCGCAGAAAATCGAGATAAGTTTGAACAAGCACTGCAAGAACTTCAAGTTTTACAACCACTTGGAAGAACGGCAACAAGTGTTGAAGGTGCGGTTGAAATTGCGAATAAAATCGGTTACCCAGTATTAGTCCGTCCTTCTTATGTATTAGGTGGTCGCGCGATGGAAATTGTTTACTTTGAGGAAGAATTGCTTCGTTATATGGAAAATGCAGCAAAAGTAAACCCGAAGCACCCAGTCTTAATAGATCGTTATTTAATCGGTAAAGAAATTGAAGTAGACGCGATTTGTGATGGGGAAACGGTCGTAATTCCCGGGATAATGGAGCATATTGAAAGAGCTGGCGTTCACTCTGGAGACTCGATTGCTGTATATCCACCGCAAAGTATGTCTGAAGAAACGAAACAAAAAGTGATTGAAACAACGATTAAACTTGCAAGAGGTTTAAATATTGTTGGATTATTGAACATTCAGTTTGTATTACACGATGATGAAGTTTATGTACTAGAGGTAAACCCACGTTCAAGTCGTACAGTTCCGTTTTTAAGTAAAATTACGGGTGTTCCGATGGCCAACTTAGCAACAAAGGCGATCCTCGGAATTAATTTACAAAGCTTAGGCTATGAAACAGGGTACGTCAAAGAAAGCAGCGATGTATCTGTAAAGGTTCCTGTATTCTCTTTTGCAAAACTTCGTGACGTAGATATTACGTTAGGACCAGAAATGAAGTCGACAGGAGAAGTCATGGGTCGAGACTATTCGATCGAAAAAGCTCTTTATAAAGGATTAGTAGCATCAGGAATGAACATTCCGACACATGGTTCTGTACTATTTACGGTCGCTGATAAAGACAAAGAAGAGTCATTACAATTAATCCGCCGCTTCCACCGTATTGGCTATCATATTTTAGCTACCGAAGGAACAGCAAAACGAATTCAAGAAGAGAATATCCCGGTAACCGTAGTAAATAAAATTGGTGCCGAAAAGCCCCATATGTTAGATGTGATCCGTCAAGGAGAAGCTCAGTTTGTAATTAATACATTAACAAAAGGAAAACAACCAGCAAGAGACGGCTTTAGAATTCGTCGTGAAGCAGTCGAAAACGGAGTTGTTTGTTTAACAAGCATGGATACAGCAGAAGCGTTAGTACGAGTTTTAGAATTAATTACATTTGCAGCTGATGCAATGCCATCGTTCCAAGAAGAAAAAGCGGTGGTAACAACGCAATGATCGTCGTAAATATGGAGATTATTTCGCAAAGGAAAATAGCAAGCAATGTATACGAGCTTGTTTTAAAAGGAGCAGAGCTCGTAAATTATGCTACACAAGGACAGTTCCTTCACTTGAAAGTCAGTGAAGGAACCGATCCTCTACTGCGTCGCCCGATTAGTATTGCGAAGATCGATAAAGAAAAAGGTGAATTAACGGTCATTTATCGTGCAGAAGGTAAAGGGACTAGCATGCTAGCTTTAAAGCAGGCAGGTGAAGAAGTTTCAGTATTAGGGCCTTTAGGTAATGGTTTTTCATTGAACGGAACGAAACAAGGGGAAGTTGCGATTTTAATTGGTGGAGGTATCGGTGTCCCACCACTTTATGAATTATCTTTACAGCTTGTCTCAGCAGGGGTAAAAGTAATTCACGTACTCGGTTTTGCTGGAAGTGATGACGTTTTTTACGAAGAAAAGTTTACTAAGTTAGGAGAAACGTATGTAGCGACAATGGACGGGACTTACGGTGAGGCCGGAACGGTGATTGATGTTATTGATAAAAAAGGTCTTTCTTTTGATACGATTTATTCATGTGGACCGACACCGATGTTAAAGGCGATAGAAAAAAGTTTCCCTGAAAAGAAAGGTTTTTTATCGCTAGAAGAGCGAATGGGTTGTGGAATTGGTGCTT
>SKOL01000585.1 GCA_007120055.1 Anaerobacillus sp. | reverse complement strand
TGCTTTACAAAAAGCTTTCAGAGCGCTTAGCTCGAGGTGAACAAAGTGTCTTATTTTTAAATCGACGTGGGTATTCAACGTTTGTAATGTGTCGAGAATGTGGATATGTAGCGGAATGTCCTCACTGTGACATTTCATTAACGTATCACCATACGAGTCGCTCTCTAAAGTGTCATTACTGCGGTCATGAGGAAAGGATGCCACAGCGTTGTAGTAGTTGTAATAGTGAACATATTCGTTTTTTTGGTTCAGGAACACAAAAAGTGGAAGAAGAAATAACGAAAGTTTTACCAGGTGCAAGAGTGATTCGGATGGATGTGGATACAACGAGGAAAAAAGGGGCTCATGAAAAGCTACTTACGGCATTTTCGGAAGGTAAAGCTGATATTCTCTTAGGTACACAAATGATTGCTAAAGGGCTAGATTTTCCGAACATAACGCTAGTCGGAGTACTAGCTGCTGATTCAATGCTCAATCTTCCTGATTTTCGAGCAAGTGAAAGAACGTTTCAGTTGTTAACTCAAGTGAGTGGGAGAGCTGGTCGTCATCAGTTGCCTGGTGAAGTAGTTATTCAAACCTACACTCCAGAACACTACAGCATTGATTTAGTTCGCAATCATGATTTTATTGCATTTTTTGAAAAAGAAATGATCACAAGACGCATGCAGGGATATCCACCGTACTATTATGTCACGGTCATTCAAGTGTCTCACGAGGAGATTACGAAGGTCATTGAGGTCACGGGAAAAATAGCTGAATATGTAAAAAGGTCGTTATCAAATCAGGCCATTGTTTTAGGTCCCGTTGTCGCCTCAATTCCTCGGATTAAAAATAGATATCGCTACCAATGCATGATAAAATACAAAAATGAACCGACACTAGTGAAAACTTTGAAAGAAATTACCGAAAATTATAAACGTGAGATGAACAAAGGAGACCTACAAGTTTCCATTGATATGAATCCATACGTTTTAATGTAATTTTAAATTTAAAATTCAAAATGTAAAATGTAAAATTTTCGCAAAGTATGCTTTGCTTCGTACATTTCCCTACAGTAATTCTAAATTCTTAATTTTACATTGTACATCGTAGAGTTACTTTCAATAATTGTAAATTCTAAATTGTTAATTTTAAATTGAAACATCGCAGAATTACTTTCAATAATTTTTCATTTTAAATTGTTAATTCTACATTAAATAAAGAGGTGTTTATATGAGATTAGTATTTATGGGGACGCCTGATTTTTCAGTTCCTGTCTTAAAACGTTTAATAGATGATGGATATGATATTGTTGGAGTTGTAACTCAACCAGATCGTCCGAAGGGGAGAAAAAAACAATTAACCCCTCCACCGGTTAAAGTAGAGGCCCAAAAGCATAACATAGAGATAATTCAACCTGAAAAATTAAAACGACCTGATGACCTACAGCAAGTACTAGATTTAAATGCAGATTTAATTGTTACTGCAGCGTTTGGGCAAATTTTGCCGAACGAACTTCTTGAAAAACCAAAATACGGTTGTATCAACGTACATGCCTCACTTTTACCTGAATATCGAGGCGGGGCACCTATTCATCAGGCGATCATCGATGGAAAAAAAGAAACAGGGATTACTATTATGTATATGGTTGAAAAGCTAGACGCTGGTGATATTCTTACACAAGCTAAAGTAGAAATTTTAGAGGAAGATCATGTCGGAAGCTTACATAATAAATTAAGTATCGTCGGAGCGGAATTATTAGGCTACACGATCCCACAGTTGGTTGAAGGAAAACTGACACCGATCAAACAAGAGGAAGAAAAAGTAACGTTTGCACCAAACATTAGTCGTGAAAAAGAAAAAATTGATTGGGCGAAAGCTGGGGAAGCTATATACAACCAAATTCGTGGACTTCACCCATGGCCTGTAGCATATACGACAATTGAAAACCAACCTTTAAAACTTTGGTGGTCCGAAAAAGTGAAAAAAATGCATGATGCTGCCCCGGGAACGATTGTAGCTATTGATTCTGATGGATTTGTAGTCAGTACTGGTGACGAAACACATATTAAAGTGACCGAGCTTCAACCATCAGGAAAAAAACGAATGACAGCAGAGCAATTTTTACGTGGTGCCGGTAGTGATTTAAGGGTAGGAACAATGTTAGGAGAATAATAATGAAAAAAAAGAATGTTCGGGAAGTAGCATTAGACATTTTACTGCAAATTGAAAAAAATCAAGCGTATTCTAACCTTCTTTTAAACCAGACCATTAAACGAGAAAAGATAAATGAAAAAGATATCGGATTACTTACAGAAATTGTCTATGGCACGATTCAAAGAAAAAATACATTAGATTATTATTTAAGTCAATTTGTAAAGGTTAAGCTTAAAAAGTTGGACGACTGGGTTCTTGTATTGCTCCGTCTTTCTTTATATCAAATTATATATTTAGATCGAGTTCCTGAACGAGCAGTCGTCCATGAAGCGGTTGAGTTAGCCAAGAAAAAAGGCCATAAAGGAATATCGGCAATGGTTAATGGAACGTTAAGATCTCTTTTGAGACAAGGCGTTCCTTCCTTAAATAAAATTGAAGATCCGATTGAAAAGTTAGCTATTAGTTATAGTCATCCGGTTTGGCTAACGAAACGATGGATCGATCAATTTGGAGAAGATAAAACAAAAGCAGTCTGCGAAATTAATTGTACACCGCCGATGGTAACTGCTAGGGTAAATAAAATGAAGGTAAGAAATATCAATGAAGTAATTGAGAGGTTAGAAGGTGAAGGGATCATCTGTGAAAGAGGAGACCTTTCAGATGATGCGATAAAGGTAACTAAAGGAACCCTCCCTAATACAACAGCTTACAAAGAAGGGATGGTAACAATTCAGGATGAAAGCTCAATGTTAGTTGCTAGAGCTTTAGGGGCCATGCCGAAAATGAAAGTATTAGATAGTTGCGCTGCACCCGGAGGTAAAACAACCCATATTGCTGAACTGATGAATAATGAAGGGGAAATATGTGCTTTAGACCTTCATGAACATAAAGTAAAGCTTATCGATGAACAAGCTTCAAGACTAAATTTGTCAATTATTCATACAAAAGCAACGGATAGTCGTAATGCAAATGAAGTTTTTGAAAAAGAAAGTTTTGATTGTATTTTAGTAGATGCTCCATGTACAGGATTAGGTGTTATCCGAAGAAAGCCTGATATAAAGTGGCAAAAACATGAGGCGGACATCGAGAGAATTACGTTAATTCAAAAAGACATTTTAAATGCTGTGGCACCTTTATTGAAAAAAGGTGGAACGATCGTTTACAGTACATGTACGATTGATGATTTAGAAAACGAAGAAGTGGTCAAAAGTTTTCTTAATGAGCATAGTAATTTTGAGTTAGATGAAACTCTTAAAGAACGACTCCCTAAAAAGTTAGAAGGCATCTATAACAAAGGAATGGTAAAAATTTTACCATCAGATTTCAATACCGATGGCTTCTTTATTTCTAGTATGAAAAAAATTTAAAAAGGTGTGTCAATAAATGATAGAAATGGAAACGGAAACGGGAAAAACATCGATTTTCAGTTTAGATTTTGCTACTTTAGAGGCTTGGTTAAAAGATCACAAAGAGCCAAAATTTCGTGCTGGACAAATCTTTGATTGGCTTTATAAAAAAAGAGTAACATCT
>SKOL01000534.1 GCA_007120055.1 Anaerobacillus sp. | reverse complement strand
TTTGCTCTATCTTCAGTGATCGGTGCGCATACAAGACCACGACCATGTGTAATCATAAAATTTATCACTTCAGGTGTTGCTTTTTCTGCTAAAGCAACAAAGTCACCTTCATTTTCTCTATCTTCATCGTCACACACAATAACCATTTTTCCTTGCATTAATTCATAAATCGCTTCTTCAATTGGATCAAACATAAGATTCCCTCCTTGGTATACTTTCTAAAATCCCCCTAAAAAGAACAAGACATCAAAAGCAAAAGTTGATTAAACAAAGCCTTTATCACGAAATACTCCACCATCTAAAATGAAAAGGTGGACACTTTCCCTCACTTCGCTGTGAAGATACTGACCTCAATCACATCATGGCACGCTTCTTAGCAAAGGCTCCGTGCTGCTTTGCGACGAGTAACCGCAGGAGCACCTTCTATCGAATCTCAGAGGCTCGTACACGAAAGCATCCATCTTTTTTTCTACAAAACATCATGACTAGTGACCATCACCGTCTATATGAAAATTCGGTGTGCTTTTCATTCCAACTAACCAACAAACCAACTGTCCAACTTTTAAATGTTAAGCGATTTCTTATTTAAATCCATGTTCTTCTAAAAAACTCGCTGTTACGTCAGACTTTTTTGGGTTGTCTTGAAACCTTTGTTGAATAAATTGTTCAATGTACTTTCCTACCATATCACACTCAAGGTTAACAATATCGCCTGTCCCTTTTTGTCCGATAATTGTTTCAGAAAGAGTATGCGGGATAATTGAAATGGTGAAAGTATCTTCAGTTACCCCAAAAACCGTTAGGCTAGTACCGTCAATCGCAATTGAGCCTTTCATAAGAATATATTTCCTTAATTCTGGAGCGACTTTTATCTCATAATAAACAGCATTATGTTGTCTTTCTTTTTTTACGATTTCACCAAGCCCATCGACATGTCCAGAAACAAAGTGTCCGCCAAACCTTCCACCAGCAGCCATTGCCCGTTCAAGATTTACTTTTGACCCACGACTTAGGTGCTTAAGACTCGTATTTCTCACTGTTTCCGGCATCATATCAACTGTAAATCTTTCTTTTTCAAAAGATGTCACCGTTAAACATACACCATTAACAGCAATACTGTCGCCTAAATTAACATCGGAGAGCAACTTTTCAGAGTGGATCGTCATCACTATTGCTTCTCCTGTTTGCTTTATTTGTTCAATAGAACCGACCTCTTCAATGATACCTGTAAACATATTATTCCCCCTTTGGGATCAAAACAATTTTAATATCTTGGCCTAATTGTGTAACTTCTTTAATCATTAATTGAAGTGCATCTCCTAAATTCGGAAAACCAATTCCTGAGAATGATGTTGGCGCACCGCTTCCACCAATTAACTTCGGCGCAATATAAGTAATCACTTCATTGATGCATTTGGAGCGTAAAAAACTATCATTAACAGTACTTCCACCTTCAACAAATAAAGAGGTAATACTTTTCTCTCCTAAACATTTTAAAAGGTCTTCTATGATTATTTTATCACCGGCTAATTCAATTATTTTTACTCCCAAATTCATTAGTTTTTCTTTTTTAACAAGTGGGGCTTCCCTTGTCGTAACAATCCATGTTTCGGCTTCTTTATCAGTAACGACTTTTGCTTCAACTGGCGTTCTTAGTTGGTGATCTAAAATCACTCGAATTGGGTTTTTACCACCGCTTTTTAATCTAGTCGTTAAGCTAGGATCGTCTTCAAGAACTGTGCCAACCCCGACTAAAATAGCGTCATGCTGATGGCGGAGCTTATGAACATCTTCTCGCGCTAAATCACCTGTGATCCATTTACTTTCACCTGTTGAAGTCGCAATTTTCCCATCTAAACTGGTGGCTGTTTTTAAGGTGACGTAAGGCGTTTTCTTATCCACATAATGAAAAAAAACTTCATTTAACTGCTTTGCCTCTGTTTCTAATACGCCAACTTCAACCTCTATGTTCGCCTTTTGTAGTTTTTTAATACCATTCCCAGCAACTAATGGGTTGGAGTCAAGTGTTGCAATAACAACTCGCTTAATTCCTTTTTCAATAATTAAATCTGCACATGGAGGTGTTTTCCCGTAATGACTACAAGGTTCTAACGTTACATAAATGGTAGCCCCAATAGCCGCTTCACCTGCCATATGTAGAGCATGAACTTCGGCATGCCCTCCTCCAGCCTTTAAGTGCGCTCCCATCCCTACGACTTTTCCATTATTCACAACGACCGCCCCTACCATTGGGTTAGGAGACGTTTGCCCTCTAGTGTTTTCAGCTAATTGTAATGCTAATTTCATATAAGTTAGATCGTTCATTTTCAGTCATTTCCTTTTAAAAGATTTAAATGTAAATAAAAATCCCTAAAGACAATGGTCCTCAGGGATTAAAAGCATCGCTAAATAAACAGGTAACACCTATATTTTTTCATAAACAAATCTATATCAATTTCGACATAATCCTGCTTATAACTTATTGTCGGAAAAATCATTTCCAACAAAGTAAAATATAGAACATACCCATCAATTACACAATACCTTCTCCCATCCAGACTTTACTGTCGGCTTTGGTTTCTCACCAAATCCACCGCTTTACACACATATCGTAAAACGGGTCACGGGCTTAGAAGCAATAGCTTCATCACCGCCGGTTGGGAATTTCACCCGACCCCGAAGGTAGTTAACAAATACAGAAACTATCTGTACTTCTTTAACAACAATATTTAATTGTTTAATTTATTATATCATAAAAGATGCGAAGCTTGTCTACCTTAACGTCGGAAATTGTTACAAAAACTTGTCATTGAGCTAACCAACAACCAAACTTTTACATACAAAACTTTCATGACGATTTAATCCGCACCATCTAATATGTAAAAGAACGAGCAATTTCCTTCTCTTCGCTGTAAATTTCTAGTGAATTTTAGAGGCTCGTTCAGGAAATTACTCGTTCTTTTTTAATACAAAACTCTCATGACAGCACACCGTCACCAATAAGAACGAAAAATGTCAGTCACCAGCAAAAACTAAATAAAGACATAGGAAATTCGCCTCTTTACATAGTTTTTATACTAGTGATCTGACACTTATCGAACAATTTCTTTAATTTATTACTCTTCCCAAACTTTAACTTCACTCATAACATCGTTAGGACGAATGCGATCTACAACATCCATTCCTTCAATCACTCGCCCAAATACTGTATGAACTCCATCTAAGTGAGGCTGTGGCTCAAAAAGAATGAAGAATTGGCTACCACCAGTGTTACGACCAGCGTGTGCCATAGAAAGATAACCACGTCCATGCTTGTGTGTATTACCTTCTGTTTCACATTTAATCGTATAACCAGGACCACCTGTTCCATTTCCGACTGGGCAACCACCTTGGGCAACAAAACCAGGAATAACTCGATGGAACGTTAAACCGTTATAAAAACCTTCGTTAGCAAGCTTTTCGAAGTTTTCTACTGTACCAGGAGCTTCCTCTGGGAAAAATTCAATAACAATCTTTTCTCCATTTTCAAATGCAATACTACCTTTTTTCACGTTATGTATCCTCCTTAAATAGCTTGTATACTTTCGTATTGAAAGTGCCTTAAATTTAACACTCAAATTATTTTACTATATTTCATCAACAAAACACAAATTAATGAATTTCATAA
>SKOL01000649.1 GCA_007120055.1 Anaerobacillus sp. | reverse complement strand
TGAGTATTGCGGACGGTTTGAGCCAGCAGTGCGGAGTTTTGAGCCACTGAATGCGGATATCTGACCCAGTAACTGCGGAAAGGAGAGCCAGACCATTGTTCTGCCACAATTAGCGTAGATACTAATGTCCGCCACCATTGACTTAAACTTTTGTCCGTGTTGAGGGGTAATTTCAGGTTGTCATAAATAATGCCAAATAGGCACACCTGCTAAAGTATGATAACACGGACAATCCGATTCTAAGCATTTGCTGGCGGGGCCCCGACCCCTTCCAACAAATGCAAAGAATCGGGCGTTACAGTCAATGGCATGCAGCTCCGCTGTGGCTCTGACGCTCTTTTTTAAATAAGGTTGTACCGCTAGTGGCTCTCAGGTCCGCAAATGGTGGCACTTTTTTCCGCAATCGATGGCTCAAAACGACACATAAGTGGCTCATTTCAACCGCAATAATCAACTTCTTTTAAAAGTAGGAATACTAAAAATGAAATATAGAGCTTAGCATCCTTTCTGGTCAATGAGATATTTGGCTTTTCCGGAAATTGTTAAAGTCATACCGCTAATAGAACATTTCTTGGTTGCAGCCATTATCCAAATTGTGAATTTACGATCAACAATACTGAGGTCCTGGCGACACCAATTAAATGCAACAGTTGCGGATCATATATGGTCAAAAGGGAAAGGGAAAAATGGTAGCTCCTTTTATGGGTGTACAAACTTCCCAAAGTGTAGGAATACTAAAGATGATATATAGGTTTTATCAAAAGGTCTCTATGAGACCTTTTGATGTTAGTAGGTAATTTTCCCTATTTCTTTATCCTATTATGCAAATTGTTTTCATATTTTTAATAGAATATCAATAAAACAAATTCCATTTATGGTAAAATTGATGAAAGGAATTAACAATAATGTCAATAAAATTACAATGAATTTGACAAGGAGATTATATATGTTAAAGAATATTATGCAGTCATTTTCAGATAAACGTGATATTACGTCACCAATTTTCAAAAAAGAGTTTGATAATGCACCAGCCCACTTAACTGAACTGGAAAATCTATTAACAAATAACAGTGGGAATATTGACACAAACCTTGTAAAAAGGGATATCGATCTTTTTAAACAAGGGTTATTCGGCGAGTCGGCAGTTAATTATGAATTAAGAAATTCAATGCTACCATTCATCGGCTTTCATGATGTCAGAATAGAAGACGGCGATTTATCTGCACAGATTGATTTTATCGTTGTAAGTCATAGTGTAATTTATATTATCGAAACGAAAAAGCTATACGGTGATATTGAGATCAATTCAAGTGGCGAATTTATCCGTAAGTTTAAAAATAAAAGTGGTAGGGTGGTTAGAACTGAAGGAATGTATAGCCCGATCACGCAAAGTGCTAGGCACGTTAGAATCCTCTCTGAATTTTTAAAGAAAAATGGTCTTATCAAAATATTGCCGGTAAAATCGATTGTCGTACTAGCTAACCCTAAATCAATCGTTAATAAATCAAAGGCCCCTAAAGATATCCAAAAATCGATCATTAAAGTAGATCAACTAGTCGATTTCTTGTCAAAAGAGTTTACTGTATTAAAAAAGAAAAACTTTATGCTTGATAAACAAGTGTACGAAATTGCAGATTTTATATCGGAAAATCACCAACCGAAACCTTTGGATTTGGAAAAATATTATTTAGAGACAGACGAAGTTGCGGCGACCGTTGAAGTCGAGGAAAAACCCGAACCGGTTGAAACTGTCAATGAACAACCTTTAAAAGAAGAGGAACTTAGTAAAGAGTTAAAAGCATTCAGGTTAGCTCAATCAAAAAAAGAAAACGTCAAGGCGTACTTAATATTCTATAACTCTACTTTAGATGAACTCGTCGCTGAGAAACCTTCTACGAGTGACGAACTATTAAAAATCAGTGGCTTTGGAAAAGTAAAGGTTGATAAATATGGAGTAGAGATTATTGAGATTATCAAAAAGTATGTTTAGTTCAAGCACCCGTTTTCGGTGTTTATTTTTTTATTAAACAAAACAAAATCTACATCCAAAAAACATTATGAAAATATTATTTTTTTTAAAACTTTTTTCACCGTCTCCCCACCTAAAACCGTACTTATATAGTAGAGATGAAGTTTTTTAATAGGGAGGAACGGCAATAAATGAAAGAGTTCGATGTTCAAAATGCTTTAATTATTAATCCGAGTTTAATAGAAGAGGGTTTGACTTTTAAAGAACGTGAAGTTCATTTAAATGGCAAGCGGTGTGACCTTTTGTTTATTGATAAGGCCGGTAAAGAGTTGTATGCTGAGGTGAAATTGAAAGTTTCTGATCGTTCTGTCGGGCAGTTGATTCGATATGATGGGTTAGTAAATAATCCAGATGCGAGGTAGTTGGTTTGGATATTTTAGATGGATTGGAAGAAGGTCTTGTAAAAAAAGGGTATGAGTTTACATTGTTAGATGAAACCGAAATTGGTAAGTTGATTTCTCAGCTTAAGCACGTGACTTTTCAAGGGAAATCTAGTGCCAGTGAAAAGGACGATAATGACTGGTTAAACGAAGTGCGCTCGCTCTTATTTCGTCATACAGCAAAGTTGAAGTCGATCGAGATGCAACAAACGTATGTAGAAGATCGGATTGATTTTTTACTTGAGTGAATTTTATAATTACCAAAAATGAGCTATATCAAACCATATGTAGTTACGAGCGATTTAATGAAACTCAATATAGATACTTGATGGCGAAAATATCGAATTATGAAATTCATTAAGTTATAAAAGATGTTATAAAAATTTTATTAATTTTCAAATAAGAACAGTTTTTGCAAACGGTCGAGATTACTATGTAGTACGCACTAGACTCTTACTGCGTAACAAGGATTACTAAAATTGTGAAGTTTTTCACTAACGAAGAAGTTTAATTAGTTGAATAAGGTGATATTTGGATTAAGATAGAAAATAAGGTATATTATATTTGTTGAATAGATTCTCTTTAAAGACAAGAAAAGTAGGTGAACAAAGTGGGAAAATATCAATTGGATTCCAAAGGTAAGGTAGCTGTGACAAAGTTTCATGAAAAACAGAAGCCTGCCAAATTTGATAAAAAGCAGCGACTTGAAAAAATACGTGCGGAGTATTTGAAAAAGAAGCAAAAACAAACAGATAAATAATATGAATGAAAACATAGGAACGTTGTGTCTACCTATGACACCAGTAATCTCCAGCAGAAATTTTTAAAACATTATCAAGAAATAAAATGTTGGAAGTTGCAAGGTAAATGAAATAATTTATAGAACGGGTGCTTTGTTGAACAATGCCTGTCATTTATAACAGAACCTTTTGCTGAGCAGTACAACGATACTATTCAATAGAAAATGGCCTTCCACAATCGCGATTGCGGAAGGCCATTAACCTAATTCCTCGGTAAATATACGGAGGTATATTTACCGAGGAATTGATTTTAATGACAACTTATATATACAAAAAGAGGGATGTGGAATGGCAAAGGTTGTTTTTTTTTGCAAGAGAACATAGCCCTTGCCTCCATCTGTCTTTAAGCCACAATCATTTCAACCTTACCACATTATTCCTTTTCCCTTTTTTCGTCGCAAATATTGCTCTTAACTTTTTAATCGGTTCCATGGTATCGGTAAAAAGTAATGTGGAAAGATAAAATTCGCCACCGT
>SKOL01000658.1 GCA_007120055.1 Anaerobacillus sp. | reverse complement strand
GAGCTTCCCCTCGAAAACCTAACGTTTTAATGCGGAAAAGGTCTTTATCAGTGCGAATTTTACTCGTTGCATGACGATGAAAAGCTAAAAGACAATCATCACCTTCAATGCCATCACCATTGTCAACGATACGGATTTTTTGTAATCCACCTTCTTCAACTTCAATATGGATCTGTGTACTACATGCGTCTATCGAGTTTTCTACTAATTCCTTAACGATCGACGCTGGGCGTTCAACAACTTCCCCTGCAGCAATCTTATTCGATAAAAATTCGTCTAATTTAACGATTTTCCCCACAACTATCACCTTCTTTTTTTGAAAAGAACAAGCAACATGCTTACCTTCTCCTCTGCCTATTCTTTAAGTTTTTTCTGTAGTTCATTAAGTTTTTGAATTGCTTCAATCGGTGAAATGTTTAATATATCTAACTTTTTCAAGGAAGAAACTACTTTCTGCTCATGGTCAGATAAGTTTGAACCTGTTTGTTTCTTTTGCTTACTCTCTATCGTTTCGTTAAATAAATTTAATTGTACTGGTGCTTCATTAGCTACGACATTTCTTTCTTTTTCAGTCACTGGCTGATTTTCTAAAGTTGTTAATATCGTTTTGGCACGAGAAATCACTTGCTCTGGTAAATTTGCTAGTTGGGCAACATGGATCCCGTAACTTTTATCAGCTTGTCCATCAACAACTTTGTGTAAAAATACGACTTTCCCATCCTCTTCAACAGCACTTACATGAACATTTTTTAGCGCAGAAAGTTCTTCCTCAAGTGCTGTCAATTCGTGATAGTGTGTAGAGAATAACGTTTTCGCATTAATTTCATGATGAATATATTCGACGATCGCTTGCGCTAGCGCCATTCCATCATACGTTGACGTACCTCGGCCAATCTCATCTAACAATATTAAACTTCTTTCTGTCGCTTTTGCGATCGCATTTTTCGTTTCTAACATTTCTACCATAAATGTACTTTGACCACTTGCTAAGTCATCTGCCGCACCAATTCTCGTAAAAATTTGATCAAAAATAGGTAAATCTACTGAATGGGCTGGAACATAGCAACCTACTTGTGCGAGCACAGAAATCAAAGCTAATTGGCGCATATATGTGCTTTTACCTGCCATATTCGGTCCTGTAATCAGCAGGATTTCTCGCTCTTCATTCATAATTACATCGTTAGCGACATATTCTCCTGAACTAAGAACTTTTTCCACGACAGGATGTCGACCTTCAACGATTGAAATATGGCGCTCGTCATTGAACTTCGGTTTCGTATAACGATTTTCTTCACTAACTAACGCAAAGCTTTGCAACACATCTAGCTCACTAATTTTTTGGGCGACGTCTTGAAGCTTAGCAATATAGCCTTTTACGTTTTCACGAATCTGTATAAACAAGTCATATTCTAGCTGTTCGATTTTATCTTCTGCCTCTAATATAAGTGCTTCTTTTTCTTTAAGCTCAGGGGTAATAAATCGTTCAGCATTAGAGAGTGTTTGTTTTCGTTCATAGCGCCCTTCTTCTAGGTGAACTAAGTTCGCTCTCGTTACTTCAATGTAATAACCGAATACTTTGTTATATCCTACCTTTAAGGACTTAATCCCTGTTGCTTCTCTTTCCTTCTGCTCTAATTGAGCAATCCAACTCTTTCCATTTCTACTCGCATCCCTGTATTGATCTAACTGTTCATTATAACCGTCAGAAATAATTCCCCCATCTTTAATAGAGATTGGTGGATTTTCTTTTAACGAACTTTCTAACAACAATAATAAATCTTCACAAGTATCAATATCATTTACAAGTGTATCACCGTAACGATTATTTAAGTTTTGTACAGTAGTAATGATATTCGGAATTTGTTGTAATGAACGTCTCAACTGTACTAGCTCACGCGCATTAACATTCCCATAAGCTACTTTTCCAGCAAGTCTTTCTAAATCATATACTTCTTTTAAAAGCTCGCGGAGCTCTTCTCTTCCGAAAAATTCATCAATTAACGTTTCCACCATACTTAATCTGTTTTCAATTTTTTCTTGATTTAATAAAGGGCGCTCGAGCCAATACTTTAAAAGCCTTCCTCCCATTGCCGTTACCGTTTTATCAAGTAACCAAAGAAGCGAGCCTTTCTTTTTCTTCTCACGAATCGTTTCTACTAACTCGAGGTTTCGTTTTGAATGAAGATCAATTCTCATAAAATCAGTAGGTGAATAGTAAACGACAGGCTGCAAATGGTCCAAAGAGCGCTTTTGAGTTCGAACTAAATAGGCGCAAAGCCGCCCAAACGTGACAATCAGTTTTTGTTGACCTAGGTCATTACATAAGTTAAGTAAGCCTTCAGGTGGTTCAACCGTTTCTTCGTATGAAACGGTTACTTGTAACTGTTGTGTCATTTGCGATAAATTCTCTTCTAAAATGTCAGGTGCAAAAATTACTTCTTTGGCTCCTGTTGTTGCTACCTCATTAATAACTTCCTGCCAACTACCTTGTAAAACTGTGACATAACTTTGTCCTGTCGTTAAATCAGTCATCGCAAAACCGTAAGTTTCATCTAAAAAGTCGGTCACCGAAGCAATAAAGTTATTCTCCTTTTCTTGAATTACTTTGCCTTCCATCACTGTTCCTGGTGTTATTAATTTAACTACCTCTCGCTTAACGACCCCTTTCGCTTGACGAGGGTCTTCTGTTTGTTCACAAATCGCAACTTTATAACCTTTTTCAATTAATTGTTGAATGTATGCTTGAGCCGAGTGATACGGAACTCCACACATCGGAATGCGTTCCTTTTCTGCAGCGGTTCCTCGACTAGTTAACGTAATTTCAAGTTCTTGAGATGCCTTTTTTGCATCATCAAAAAACAATTCATAAAAATCTCCTAAACGAAAAAATAAAAAGGCATCTTTATATTGTGCCTTAATTGTTAAGTATTGTTTTATCATAGGCGTATGTTCTGCCATACAATGTTCCCCCAAGTATTCGTAGTCATCAATGATAAGTATAACATATTAACTACAAATCTCGACAGTATCCCTTCAGTTTTTTCAAGCAAGCGATATAGTCAATAAATAAAGAAGATCCGTTTACATCTTGAAAAGAATCCTTATTCTCTCTAGCCCAATCATCTATTGAAATCTCACTTTTTTCATTGTTGTAATAGTTATAGATTTCCTTTTGCTTCAATTTCGTAATATTTATTTTATGAGTATTATTTATAATAAACTCAATCCATTGTAAAATCGGGAGGGCGTTCGGAATGAGGGAAAACCATGTAGATAATACTCTATATTCAAATCCATCATAAGGGTTCGCTCGTACTGACCCTAACCTTCCATAATGAGAACGTCTTTGTAATGATGGCTTACGCTCAATTAAGGAAAGCGGGATCGCTAAAAACATATCTAGTGAAGCAACATCTTGGAACGTAAATCGTACGTTCCCAAAATGAAGATGTCCCCCTAAGAAAAACCTTTGTTTCGGATGAGCATCTACTACTGTTTCGTACTGGTACTTCGATGTTTCTTTTATTACTGTAGAGTATAAACAGTTTAAGTTTTTATGTAACTGATGGATATGTACAGAGGGATCTGGCCTAACTTCAAATATTGGGTGATACACTCGATGGTTATTAAGGGCAATGGCATCATCAAATCCAATTTGTTTATTTTTGATCGCCCCTCCATCTACATATT
>SKOL01000290.1 GCA_007120055.1 Anaerobacillus sp. | reverse complement strand
TATACTCACTGATGCTTATCAATTATTCTGTCCTTACGACTATTTCTCCTTTACTTAATTTTGACTGAACAAAATATTGTACGTCTTTCTCTGTTTCTGCATTAGCTAGATTAAAAAGAAGTTCTTGGTCTTGAACCATTTTCATAATTTCCATTATTGTTTTTACTTGATCTCCATCTTTTTCAATAGCTAACAAAAACACAAGTCTTACATCTAACCCCTCTTCAGGAAGGTCCATACGCTTAAAAGTAACTGGCTTCTGAAGTCTTGCTACCACAATCCCTGAATTGTTTACATATTCTCTTTCACTATGGGGGATCGCTACAGCAATTGGTTCACTCGGAACCCCAGTCGGAAATGAATTTTCTCTTTCGATAACACGTTCACCATAATCTTCTTTTACCAAACCATTTTTAATTAGTACGTCCGACATAAGTTGTAATAACACATCTCTTGAAGACTCATTTATCACCATGCCATAAATTTTTGTTTTAGCACTTTTGTCATTTTGCATTTTTTTACCCCCTCTCTTTTTTGAAACAAATGATTAATTCCTTATTTGTAATTCTGTCAAAATTGAAAGCGCTTAAGTTTTTCTGAAAGAATTTTGAAATGTCATCTGCAACCCATTACTTTCAAAATTAATTTTAAATTCACTTGGTTTTCTTCAAGATACATTTTCTATATATGATGTATGCTTACTTGCACAATGTACTAATAAACATGTTGAACGCGGTTGTAGACCTTACTTATTAGTAATTGTGCAAGTTTACTAATCGTTTTATTGATTTTTCCTTATGGTAAAATAATACCTTTAATCATTTTCCCTTGTTTCATTTCTTTAAATGCAAAATTCAAGTCTTGTAATCCATAGCGATGTGTGATATATTTTTCTGCGTCGATTTTTCCAGAAGTAACTAATTCAAAGGCCATCCTATTAATCTCAGGTGAATAAGCAGAGGCTCCAAAAATTTGAATTTCATCATAATGAATTTTGTTTGTATTTAGTTGTGGTTGTGTATCCTTAGCAATTCCACCGAAAAAGATAACTTTACCTCTTTTTCTTACCAAATTTAATGCATCGGCCTGCGCTTGGCCGGAAGGACAAGCAGTAATGACAACATCAGCGCCCTTCCCATTAGTTTTTTCATCTACTAATCTTTTAAGCTCTTCATCACCACTATTAAAACAGTAGATTCCTTCGAAACCTTGTTGTTTACTAAGATTCACCTTATCTTGGCTTAGTTCAACTATCATCACTTCTTTCGCTCCTTTAAGCTTGGCAATCTCAGAGTGTAAACACCCAATTGCTCCAGACCCAATAACTAAAACGAGGTCTTCATTCCCCATATTTGTATTAATATGGGAACCCAGTACCGATGATGCTGTTTCAATTAGAACTGCATTCTCATAGTTTGAACCTTCTTTGAGAACATTGATACAACCTTTATTAAGAATTTCGCCTGTTAAACTCATATATTGAGCAAACCCTCCAGGTATTCCAGTAGCTAATCCTATTTCCTTCATGTTTTCACATAGATTAGAAAAGCCACTATTACAGCACCAACAATCACCACATGGTACCATTGGAGCAATTGCAAGATGCGTACCCATTTGAAATTCATTATTGTTAGATTCTACTATTTCACCAACAATCTCGTGCCCTATAATAGATGGATATATCTTATTTGATGACCCTCCTTCATAAGTTCTTAAATCTGAACCACAAATTCCACAAGCCAATACTCTAATTACTACTCCATCAGTTGGACAAATTGGATCTGGTACTTCTTGATAAGACAAATCCGACGGTCCATTCAATAATACCGCTTTAATTGCAATCACTCCCACCTTTAATATTTTTAGCTAACTATTATAATATATTTTACATTTGTTCTGTTTAGAACATTTGTATTAAAATAAAATTAACATACAACCTTTACCAAGTCAACGAAAATTTAGAAAATTTAAAATATTCCGACGTTGAGTATCGCATAACACTACCTAAATACTCATCTGACAATATGACATGTGAAACTATTACATTCTTCAACAAACACAAAAGTTACGAGCTATATTTTTCCGATGTTTATCCCGTTCTATAAATCCACTATAAAAAAGCCTTAGTATACAAGCAATTAACATGATTTTTTCAAAAAGAATATATATGAAATTCAGATGTTTAATTCGAATGGGAGGGAATGAAATGGTAGTTGAATCGAATATTATAAATGATAGACTACTAGAGCGGTATGCAGTAGAAGGCAGTTTTTATCAATTAAAGCTAAGAGATGAGATGACGAATATATCGTGCAGAAACGACTTAATATTATTGACAAAGTACATCAACATAAAAATGGAACTCGTTAAAAATAATTGCCTCCCTTCTTTGCAAGAAGGAATTAGTAAAATAGGCATCCACGGGAACTCTCGCTTACATTTCAGCCATCCATTGCCACAAGGAGGCAACCTCTGCAAAAACAATGAATAGAGGATGCATATCGACTGTTATGAGGTTTATAATTAATATAGAAGCAAGAGGTCTCCCTCTTGCTTCCCCGTCTTCCTATGCTTTTTATATGCTTATCTAGTCACCACCCGAATATCATCGGCCCCTTATTCAAGATTAAGGACCGGGCTCATCACTTCAACTGGGACATGGTACCTGCCCCCTCTTCCCATAGACTTCTTTTTGTAACCACTCATATTGCTGTACTCTTATTTTGAAAAGTGTGATCGGATCAAGGTATTGTTCCGGATTGGTTCTTAACTGTTGCAACCGGTCTTTTTTATCCTGGATATCTTGTTGCTCTTCCTTGATGAGCTCTTGTAAGACCATGAATGTATCATGAAAAAATAATTTAACATCGCGAGCTAATCCTTTTTCAAACCATTCAAATTGTAAAATGAACTGATCGGTAACCGTTATCGCTAACTTTTCATAATCTTCTTTTTCAATTAGTTTTTTGTACATTTTACATAGCATTGCTTTGTTAGAGCCGATCGTTTCAAATAACTTTCCAGCACTTTTCATCGCTAATTGAGAAGGAGTTGACCGGTTCAATATGTTTATAGTTTCTAATTGGATGCCATTTGATAAACGGTTCGTATCACGCCCCCAGTCATTGAGAACATTAAAATCACCATTAAGCTTTAACCGCTTTTCTCCGTACATCATATTAAAGCCTTCGCTTATTTCCTCTAAAAAATCTTAACTTAAGGAAAATCGCTCGTTACACATTTACTTCCAACCTTGAATTGCTTTAGTAAATCTCGGCAAAATCGTATGTTCTATATAATTTTGTATTCTTTCATTCATCTCTTTGTTAAGGTCGTTATGAATGTTACGGAAGTCAGTATCTTCGTTAATCAAAACTGAACAATCTTTTAATAATTTCGGAATTTGCAATTGAAGATCGCGCTTAATATCATAAGCGCTTAGTGTTCATTCTATTCCTTGGATAAAAACGCAAAACTTCTGATAATTGCCCATATATCCTTTGTCTAAATTCAAGAAAATATAATAAACCCTATTTCAAACTACTACACTCAATCAATTTGAATGTTTAGGTGTCACTCCCCGAAATTTCTTGTTTCACAGCGGTGTTTCACTGAAAGGAGGAAATTGCGCAGCTCTTGCTCTGTTAGGGAAGATGGCTGTGCTGATCACGAAAAAGCGAAAATTAAATGAAT
>SKOL01000347.1 GCA_007120055.1 Anaerobacillus sp. | reverse complement strand
TTACCAAGTATTTTCCGCTTTTCTTGTTCAAGACTATTTACTTCGTATATAATCATGGGAGGTATATACATATTTGTTTATTTGTTAAGCTTAAAGGAAAACATGCTTAATAATAGGCGCTTACGCTTTTCTCGTAAAAATGAAGAAAAACATATAAAATACGAATGATGTCTAGCTCCGAGCGCCATCGGCTCGAACACTTCAGTCCTTCCGTAGCGGTCTAAAACCTGACCGCTACGGGCAGGCCTTCCACTGTTTTTCGCCGATAAGCAGGCACTCTGCGCTTTTCTAATGTGAGGTGAATGGATTGAGGAATACGAAAGTGATGACTGAAGGGGCGATTTTTGCAGCGATTTATGGTTTACTTGCTTTTATGACAGTAATATTACCAATACTCGCATCTGTTCTTATGTGGATTTTACCGCTACCATTTATCGTTTATGTCGTCAGAAATAGTTGGAAACCAGGCTTAATGTTATTGGTTGTTGCTTCATTTGTTTCATTTGTAATTGGTGGAGTCATACTTATTTTAAGTGCAGTTGTATTTGGAACAAGTGGTATTGTGGTAGGTGAATTAATTCGAAGGAAGAAAACTGCCTTTACGGTATTGTTAGGTGGAAGCTTAGCTTACATTGCTAACTTTATGCTATTTTTTATTTTAAGTATTGTTGTCTTCGATTTACACCCTATTAAAGTGATTCAAGACATAATGATGGAATCAGTTAATGCAGGTAAAGGGATGCTGCTAGCGATCGGTCAAGACCCAAGTGCACAATTAGACCAGTTAGTTGAATTTATAGAACGCCTTATTTATTTAGCGCCGGCACTAATTATATCAACGGCTGTTTTTTATGCTCTTTTTACTCAACTAATTTCTTATGCTATATTAAAACGTATCGGCGTAAAATTTGAAGGTTTTAAGCCATTTAGAGACTGGACATTTCCGAAGTCATTTTTATGGTACTATTTAATAGCATCAATTTTTATTTTAATCGGTTTGGAAGAAGGGACGACCCTTTTTATTGTAATGTGGAATTTATTTCCGTTATTAGAAATTGCGATGACAATTCAAGGTTTAGCAGTTGTCTTCTTTTACTGCCATGCAAAGGGTTTAAATAAATCAATTCCGATTATTCTCGTTATCGTATCTATAATTGCTCCTTTTCTCCTTTATATCTATCGAATATTAGGTATAATTGATTTAGGATTTGAACTTCGGAAAAGAATAAAAAACTCGAAATAATTAGGAGTTGAAATTATGCCGGAATTCCTATTAAAGCGGTGGCATGGTTATCATGTGATTGCCCTGTATTTAGTGGCATTGATCTTCATGGCGATTTTAACGTCATTTCATTGGAAAATTGGACTAATTGGTTTTGTTTGTTTAGCAGTAATACTCATTTATATTGTGCAAGCTCGTAAAGCATTTGTTAATGAATTAGAGCAATACATTTCGACACTATCATATCGTGTTAATAAAGCAGGTGAGGAAGCTGTTACGAAAATGCCGATTGGTATACTTCTTTATAATGAAGATAGTATCATCCAGTGGGCAAATCCAATGGTTACGTCATTTATAGAAGAGGGTTGTATCGGTGAACCTCTATCAAAAATAGCTGATGAGCTTGAAGAAACTTTAGATAGTGAAGAAAATGAGGTTTCGATTCAAATCGGTGAAAGTGTTTTTCAAGCATTACTTAAACGCGATGAAAGATTGATCTATTTCTTTGATATTACAGAAGAAACTCACGTGAAAAAGCTGTATGAAAAGGAACAAACTGTTATTGCTATTATTTACTTAGACAATTATGATGAAGTAACACAAGGAATGGAAGATCAAATTCGTAGTAAATTGATGACTCAAATTACAGCGACGATTAATAATTGGTCGAAAAAACATGGGGTATTTTTAAGAAGAACCTCATCTGATCGTTTTTTAGCTGTTTTTCGTCAAGAAGTGTTAGATGATATTGAGGAAACAAATTTCGATCTCTTAGATGAAGTAAGAGAGACAACTGCCAGCGAAAAAATACCAATTACATTAAGTATCGGTGTAGGAAGAGGGCAAGGGACCCTTCAAGAACTTGGTGCTTTAGCTCAATCAAGTTTAGATTTAGCTTTAGGGCGTGGTGGTGACCAAGTCGCTATTAAACAAAAGAATGGTAAAGTTCGCTTTTATGGTGGAAAATCAAATGCAGTTGAGAAACGCACGAGAGTTAGAGCTAGAGTTATTTCCCATGCAATTAGGGATTTTATACTAGAAAGTGATCGAGTCATGATTATGGGGCATGTAAACCCTGATATGGATGCAATTGGTGCAGCGATTGGTGTATTAAAGTTAGCCGAATTAAATGGTAAAGAAGGATATATTATTTTAGATCGTGAAAATATCGGTCCAGATGTACGAAAACTTATGGAGGAAATTGAAAAACATGACCGGTTATGGGCACATTTCATTTCTCCAGAAGAAGCGCTAGAAGAAGCAACGAATGAAACTCTCTTAGTGGTTGTTGATACTCATAAACCATCTTTAGTCATTGAACCTACCGTTTTAAATAAAATTGATCGGGTCATTGTTATTGATCATCATCGTCGTGGTGAAGAGTTTATCGATGAATCAGTCCTAGTATATATGGAGCCTTATGCTTCTTCTACAGCAGAATTAGTGACAGAATTAATTGAATATCAGCCAAAACAAACGAAGCTAGACCTTCTTGAAGCTACGGCACTTCTTGCAGGGATTATCGTTGATACGAAAAGCTTTGCTGTCAGAACAGGTTCAAGGACGTTTGATGCTGCATCGTATTTAAGGTCTCAAGGAGCAGACACCGTTCTAGTACAAACATTATTAAAAGAAGATTTAGACCAGTTTATTAAGCGTTCGCGTCTCATTGAAACGGCACATATTTATCGAAACGGGATTGCGATTGCTAAAGGGCATCCAGAGGAATCATGTGGGCAAGTATTAATTGCTCAAGCGGCAGATACGCTTCTTTCGATGAATGATGTTGTTGCCTCATTCGTTATAGCAAATCGTCAAGACGGTGCAGTGAGTATTAGTGCAAGATCTCTAGGTAAAGTGAATGTTCAAGTCATCATGGAAAAATTAGATGGAGGCGGGCATTTGACGAACGCAGCTACACAACTCCAAGAAGTAACGCTAGATGAAGCAGAACAGTTATTAATGGAAAAAATAGATGAGTATTTTGAAGGGGGAAAAGAACAATGAAAGTAATTTTTCTTCAAGACGTAAAAGGCAAAGGGAAAAAAGGGGAAGTGAAAAACGTTTCAGAAGGTTATGCTAGAAACTATTTACTTCCTAAAAATTTAGCTGCTGAAGCAAACGCAGGGAATTTAAAGACGTTAGAAGTGAAGAAACAAGGTGAAGAAAAACGAGTACAACAAAAACTAGATGAAGCAAAAGCCTTTAAAGATGAGTTAGAAAAGCTAACTGTTGAAATTAAAGCGAAATCTGGTGAAGGTGGCCGCCTTTTCGGTGCGGTAACGAGTAAGCAAATTGCTGAAACGCTTAAAAAGATGAAAAAGAAAGTTGATAAACGTAAAATTGAACTAGACGAACCAATCCGTAGCTTAGGATATACAAACGTACCAATCAAACTACACCAAGACGTAACCGCAACTATTAGAGTACATGTTGTTGAGGAATAGTTTTTAATTTAAAATTAACAATTTA
>SKOL01000595.1 GCA_007120055.1 Anaerobacillus sp. | reverse complement strand
GCCTAATTGCTGAAAATTTTAATTGTTGATGATAACGCTTCTTTAGCTAGAGGACTAAAAACATTCGTGAATTAAGAAGGCCATGTGGCTGACAATGCTGGAAGTGTCAAAGAAGCCCTGGGGCTAATAAATAAATTTAATTATGATTTAAATTCTCTAAAAGAAAAGTATGGATATGGCTATCCAAACGAAGAATATTATCTTTTTGAGAACAAGTATCAACAATTGGAATCATCTTTTCAATTACTAACTACTATGCACGAAGAATATTTCAAAGAGTACTGTATAAATAAAGTAAAAGAAACCTTAGCGAAGGCTAAAGGTAATTTTAAAGAAGCTAAAGAATGGGCGAATATGGTTAAAGATGTAGCTGAAGCTGGTAAGTTGAAACCTTCGCAAATGAGCAAAGCAGATTTATCTGCTGGTCTTGATGGTTTTGGTCAACTTGCAAGAGCTGTAGAGGAAAAAGTAGAGGTATTATCACTCCTTCCCAAGTTCACACAACAACCAAAAGATAAAGTAGATGTTGTTTTGTGGTTGTATATTAATTATATAAGAGATTTAAAAGGGTTGCCAGAAGTTGAATACAAGGAAATATGGAAGTTTTACGAAAAGAGAAAAGACGATTATGAAAAACAAGAATTAGATAATGATCCGTCAATGAGAGTAAGTGAGCAAGATGAGTAGCTATAAAAATTTCCAAGATGATAATTTTAAACACACAAGAAGTAGTTCAAGAACGTCAAATCATAACCCTGCATTTAATAGCAACGTCACTTTTGATTCTAAAAAAGGTAGTGTTGATAAAAATTTAGACAATTGGATTGAGTTTGTTCAGTGGGCTAAGTGGTTTCCTGATTTATGGTACGATCTCATTAAACCTGAAAAAGGTGGAATGAGATTAGACTTGGATCAACGTATGTTTTTGCGTTGTATGAGTAGGTTTATCAGTACATACGGAGTATTCCCCCGTGGATTCGGTAAGACGATGCTTGAAATAATGAGCATATATCATACTTGTACGTGGTTTCCCGATATCACAATTTCAATGTCGGCACAGACAAGAGAAAATGCCGCTTCTATTAGTGAAGAAAAGCACATGGAAATCATTAAATGGTTTCCTTTAATTAAGAATGAGATTGCGAAGGCTAGTTTTACAAAAGATAGTGTCGAAGTGGTTTTTGCTTCTGGAGGAGTATATTCAGTTCTTGCAAACTCTCAGAGTAGCAAAGGTCAAAGAAGGCGCAGGTTGAATGTTGAAGAAAGTGCACTATTGAACAATGAGTTATTCAAAGATGCTTTAGAACCAGTTGTGAATGTTCCTAGAAGAACAATAGGAAAATTATCTACTATTAATCCATATGAACTTAATGGAATGATAAATTTTTTAACTACATCGGGCTATCGTGGCTCAGACGAATATTTACGTTTGCTCAATATGATTGATGAAATGGCAAATTTAACAGGTAAAATGGTCTTGGGAGCAAGTTGGGAACTACCTTGTCATTTTGGTAGAGGTGAGACAAGGAATCAAATATTAGCAAAAAAGAATGATCCCACTACTTCATCCATATCATTTGCAATGAACTATGAATCTAGGTGGGTAGGGGCTTCTGATGGAGCATTAATAAATATTAATCAAATGCTTAAAGCAAAAACGTTAATGAAACCAGAATTAGAGTGCCCAAAAGATAAGAAGGGTAATTTTCTATTAAATGAATATGTATTCGGCATAGACGTAGCAAGATCGAGTTCTGAAAGTAATAATAAAACGGTTATCATAGTCTTAAAAATTGTAAGGAATAAAGATGGTGTAATAAGGCAGATTCAAGTTGTTAATGTAGTTACCCCACCTAACGGATTAAACTTCACTCAACAAAGCTTGATTGTCAAGAATTTATTCTATAGTTATGGTGGAAATTTAGATTCTATGAAGTCAAGAGTTAAATCAATCGTTGTTGATGGAAACGTCATTGGAAAAGGGTTGATAGACAGACTTCTTGAGGAGCAGACTGATCCTGAAACCAACGAAGAGTTAGGCTGTTTCTCCACTATAAATACAGACCAAGAAAGTGACGCATCTAATGCTCCAGAAATAGTTTACGACTTGACAGCACAAGGAATAAATGGTGATATCATACGTACTTTTATGGATTATATCGAATCGGAGAGATTAAGGTTTTTAAATTCATATCAACACGTAAAAGAAAAGCTACCAAAAGACATTGACTTTCAGCAAGTTGAACTAGCCTGTGCTCAAACACAGCTTTTAATCGATGAGGTATCAAATCTAAGGTTAAAAAAGACTTAAAATAACATTAGCGTGAAACAAGTAGTGAAAAAGATTGATAAAGATAGATATTCAGCATTAGTTTATGCACTTTATTACATCTCAATGTTCTTAGAAAAAGAGACATCAGACGATGGTATAAATGATTATATGTTCTTCATGCAATCAGGCTTTTAATCTACATAAATAAAAATAAACAAACAGCACTTCTTAGAAAGGAGGTTATTATCATAGTAAATAAAAATGAAAGCAAGCTTTCGCCAGCGACAATAGACCATGAAACATTATATGAGCTTTGTGCGTTTACAGATTTTTTAACACAGCATGATAAATCAGTTTCTTCTCAAGATATCAAATTAACTGATTTATATAGGTATTTAAAAAATCCATATGGACACTTGGAGCAAATTCACAGAGTCTCAAGATACTTAACAAATAAGCATGGGTTGATTAAAGAAATTTTAAGATCACTTAAATCTATGCCTACTTTAAATTATCATTTAGTTTGGTCGTCATATGACGATCCTGAAAAGATCAAGAAGTATGACAAAAGAATAGATGATTTTCTTGAAGAATTAAACGTTAAAAAATTAATTCGTGATGGTATATATGAGGTTGGCGAGTTAGGAACGGTTGTTCTTTGCAACAGGAGAAATAAATATATCCAGTTCTTAGAACTAGATGAACTATTTATTCAAAAACAGCGAAATGGTAAATGGGTGGTTGAATATGACTTAGGAAACATTAAGTCTAAAGTTAGCAAAAGTTACTTCCCTAATCACTTAACCGCCATTCAATCTCTGCCTGATGATATTGATGAAAAAGCGTGGAACTTATATAAAAACAAAGGTGAAGATTATAGATACGTTGAGCTAAGTAATACAGACGTAATTAATATCGATTCTAATCGTAACTATCCTTTTGGACTACCTTATTCATTTGGTGCATGGATACCATTGTTGCAAAAAGAAATAATTAATCGAGTTGAGCGTAGTGTTTCAGACAGATTGATTAAGCAAGTGGTAATTTTAACTGCTGGAAATATTGGTGGTCAAGATGGAAAGCCAGCACCAAAAGAATTAATCCAACATTATTTCAATCAAGTTAGGCAATTAATGGTAAAAAAAGAAGAGAATAATAATTATTCAGATGGTGAAATGAATGGCACAGGTGTTGTTGCAATACCTGACTTTTTTAATTTAAAGACATTAGACGTAGATACTACTATGTTTACTAAAGATTTATACAATAAGATTGATAATGATATCTTTATGAACTTGGGTATATCATCGGCTGTTGTTTACGGTGGTGGAGATTCTAACTATTCAACTGCACAAGTCAATAGTGAAAAATTCCAAAAGTACATTCACACTATTCTTGAGCAATTTGAGTATGTGATCAATG
>SKOL01000730.1 GCA_007120055.1 Anaerobacillus sp. | reverse complement strand
TTGGAGCAGACGCTGATTTTGGTACAGAAACAGAGACAGCGGTAAAATCATTTCAAGAAAAGCATGGACTTACTGTAGATGGCATTGCAGGGCCGAAGACGTTGGCTAAGCTGGAGGAAGTTCTAAAAAATAGTAACACTGGAGAAAACAATAACAGTGATGATGCCAACGATAGTGATAATAACAATACTAGCGATGCAACTAACAGTGATAATGACAACGACATTAATAACACCTTTAAAGATGTAAAAAGTAGCCATTGGGCGTATGAAGCAATTGATTTTGTCCGAAAAGAAGGGATTATGAGGGGCTTTGAAGATGGTACATTCCGTCCAGAAGATAACGTAACGAGAGCCCAATTGGCCTCAGTCATAAAAATTTTAATGGAGAAGCAGTAATATCTCAACAATAAGTTGTTCACACATATCACCATCGTTAAGCACGAAACTTAAAAGATAACTATTCGACAAAATTTATTTTAAACGTCTAAACCAATTCTATTGTCAATGCATATAAATATAAATAAGAGGGCTAGCCTCTAAATGGATGTTTGGAGGTGATCAATATGCATAAACCAGTAGATGGCTTCGTGTTAATCGTTGTGTTGTTCATCTTACTAGTAATCGTAGGCTCTGCCTACGTTTGGTAATATTATTTATTATTAGAGGAGAAACTTCTTTTGGAGTTTTTCCTCTTTTTTATGAAAAAGTTTGTTAGTTAGTTTGTTAGTTAGGGCCAGCCTGACATGATGTGATTGAGGTCAGTAGCTTCACTGCGAAGAAAAGGAAATCATCCGCTTTTACATATTAGATGGTGAAGGGAGGCATGCCACCATAAGTATGAAAAAAGGATAAATTTAATTATAAAATAGTGGTTATTGGACGTCCTTTCCACCTCATATATTAGCAGTGTAAAAGGAGGTGAGAAAATGGGGTTACCTGAAATTCCAGATATTAAGCCTGAAATTAAGTTAGAACGGGAAGAGGTAATTAATTTACTTTTAGCATCAATTGCGTTAGAAGAAATCGGACTTTCTCACATTTTAAATGCGGAAGGGGAGAAGTTGCAGAAAGGAATAGAAAAAGCCGATTGTATTGAAGATTTATTAGAAATTAACCGAAGTGTTGAAAGAACGTTAAGAAGTGTTATTAAAAAGGAAATGTTGTTACAATTTAAATTGGAGGATGTATTAGATATTCCACCAAAGTGTAAGTAAAGGTGTACTTAAATAATATGAAATATCCCTTATGGGCCAGGTTTTGATCGTTCTAAAAAAATAAAAACTAGAAGAGGACAATATTGTTCCCTTCTAGTTTTTATTTTTTAAGTGGACAGCTTTCCAGGGTGGTGCTGGTAGCCCGCTTCTATAATAAACAAAGTTTTGATATTGGTTTTCTTTTTTGAAATGGTATTTTTCCATGTTATTAATCTCTTTATTTACTTTAATAACATTTGATTTCTTCTTAATTTGATTGAAGGAAGGGTGAATAAAATTTTGTTCATCAAATACATCGCCTAAATCAAAGTTGGTTATTAAAATTTGTATCTTTTTATAAATAATTTTTTGAACTTCCAGAAGTGTAGTGACCGTAGCTGAAATAGACTTCCTTACACTGTTTTTATTTTGTTCTTTAAGAGTCGATTTTTCAATGGCTTCGATTAATTGTTGAATTGATTCTAAATAGCTATTTAATGATTGTTGTAGTTGCAATAAAACATTGGCGTAATTAGATTCACTAAGATTACTATTCACGATCATCACCACCTACATTGGCATCTAAATTTTCACATGAACAGTTTTCATCACAGTGCTCTTCTCCATGAGAGGCCTTATCATCGTCTATTTCAAGATCCGTACATGAGCATTGTTCTTCTTCGTCCATTTCAAGGTCCGCGCATGAGCATTGTTCCTCATCGTCTTTTTCATGATCAGTACATGAGCAGTGCTCTTCATCATCGCTACAAGTAACATGGTCTTCACAATCTTCGCAGCAGTCATCTCGAAATGCGTCCTTACATTCATTTTCCAATTTAAAAGTTGATTTCATATGGGAAACCGTCTCTAGCTTTTTTAATAAAAGCCATTCTTTCATCAATACGGTATCCATTAATTTATTCACAGAATAATTAAAGTTCAATATTTCAGTTGTTGTCGGACAAGTAGGAAAGTCAAGTTCTGTGCCGACGAATGCTTTTATTTTGTTTGATTCTGACGCAATTAAGTGTGATAAGGCAAGCTCTTCTTTGGCTATTGATTCCATCAAATCTATCATTGTCTCGTCAAAGTTAGGACGATGTCTTTGTTTAGGTAAAGTAGGTATACCCATCTAAATTCCTCCTCAAGGTGAGATCGGTGCGATTTGTTGCCCGGTTTAAACCCTTATTTCTACATATATATGTACAAGTATTAAGGATAGTATTAATTTTCTATATTTTTATTTAAATTTGTAAGTATTTAATGAATTTCATAATTCATTATTTTCGTCACTAAGTTCAATATATAGGTGCACCAAAATATTTTGTAACTATATATTGTTTAATGTGACTCCTTTTAGGTAATTATGAAATTCACTCAAATAAAACATTTTTCTTAGGTATATTGTTCAATCACTTTTTCCTCTTTTTAATATTATATAGTGAGCAGCTGAGAGGAGGGGTGAGTATGTGTTATAGCGAAAAAAAGAAAAAGAAGTGTAAGAAAAGAAAGTGTATTTGTAAAAAATATTGTTGTTGCCGTTGCAGGCCATCGTGTAAATATGTAAGAAAATATTGTTGTTGTTGCCGAAAGTTTAAGATCGTTAAGTGTTGTACGTGCTGCTGTTGTTGTCGAAAAGTCAAGGTTGTTAAATGTTGTTGTTGCTGTTAATTGGTGAAGGCTGACTTCATTGAAGATCAGCCTTATTTTTTTGAAAAAAATCCATATTTGAAACAAGGGTCTGTCGCATATCTTTTAGAAGGGTGCTCATAAAGTAGTTCGTCGTATAGTATTGCTATCTAGTAAACAATTTTATTTAGTTTTCGTCATTGGATGAAAACTATTGGTCTTCACATTGTGGTTAAATGAAATGCCTATGTCTAAATTAAAAGGATGATACCAATGTTGTTTTCACTGACTGTATTTGAATTTATCTTACTTTGTTTAGCTTCTTTTCGGTTGACACGGCTAGTTGTTTTCGATACGATCACAACGTTTATTCGTAAACCATTTCATGAAATTAGTGAAGAAACAAATGAAAATGGCGTCGTTGAAACGTACTTAACCATTAAGGGAACAGGTTTAAACTATTGGGTTGGGGAGTTATTAAGTTGTTATTGGTGTGTTGCAGTGTGGGCTTCGATATTTTTATTCTTTTCTTATATTTTTATCCCTTATATAGCAGGACCATTAATTGTAATTTTAGCAATCGCTGCTGTAGCTTCGATTATTGAGGCGGTTGTTAGTAAAATAGTATAAGGCTGGCATAATTGCCAGCCTTATTTTCGTCACTTATTTTCGTCATACGTTGAAGGTAGTTTCAAAGATTTCTACCATTTAATTAAATTATCTTCTTCGTGTGTTTTTTTAGTTTCATTATATAGTTCAGAATGAATGTGGATGATTTGACTAACGATTTTCAAATGTTTTTTAACAGCATCATCAATCATGCTTTTCCCGTGTTTTCGATAATGAAATAGAGGTTCCTTAATTAAGACACCA
>SKOL01000397.1 GCA_007120055.1 Anaerobacillus sp. | reverse complement strand
TTCCAGCTAACGTTTATGGTCCAGATTTTATTAAAAACATCCATGGTCCATTTCCATATATTCCTCTAATGGTAACTGGTGGAATTAATTTGAGTAATATGAACGAATACATTCTTAAGGGAGGTGTTGCTGTAGGGCTAGGTAGTAATTTAGTGAATACTAAAAATTTACAGAGTGCATCAGATTATTTATCTTTGACAACAGAAGCATTGAAATACAAAGAAAAACTAAAAGAATTACCATTTCATTTGTAAGCGTTAACTTATCTAAATTCAAGGGGGAAATATTAATGAAAAAACTACTATCGTTTTCTTTTCTATTACTTTTAGCTTTCGCAGTGGTCCTCACTGGATGTGGCAATAATGAGCCAAGTAATACAGATACAGGTAATAATGAAACAAGTAACAGTGATGAGGATGCGAAGCAACCTACTGGGGAAAAAATTAAAATTGTTGCTGCACACAATCAAACATCACCAGACAATCCTTATCAAGATGGTTTATTAGCTTTTAAAGAAGTTGCGGAGAGTCAATCAAATGGCTTAATCGAAGTAGAAGTACATGCTGGTACAATTGGTACCGATGAAGCAGAATTAGTACAAAAGCTTCAATTAGGTGCTGCAGACGTAGTCCTAGTTTCTCCTGGGTTTATGTCCCAAACTGGTATTAAGGAAATTGATTTATTAGCTCTTCCTTATTTATTTGATAGTTACGACCATTGGGAAAAAGTGGTCGATGGAGAAGTTGGTGAAGAAATCGCTCGATTAATTAACGAAAATTCTAACAATGCTTTTAAACTTATTGGTTATTGGACTGCAGGTGTAAGACATTACTATGGTAAAAAGCCAATTCACTCAATTGAAGATTTACGAGGTATGACGATCAGAACACAAACTTCGGGTGTTGTAGCTGAGTATTGGCAAGAAGTTGGTGCAATACCTACATCTGTTGCATGGGGTGAGTTATATCAAGCTTTACAACAAAACGTAGTGGACTCGGCAGAGAATGCGTATCCGTATTACGTACAACAAAATCATCATAGAACTGATAATGGAAAATACACAACAGAAACAGCTCATGATTATACAACTAGATTTTTACTTATTAACGGAAATAAGTTTGATTCATACAGTCAAGAGCAACAAGAGGTTATTCTAAAAGCCGCGGCAGCATCCGTTGAGGCTGAAAGGCAAGCTTTATATGATCAAGAAGAAGAGTTTAAAGAGAAGTTACTTGCTGAAGGTGGAGAAATTAATGAAATTGACAGAACTCCATTTATTGAAATTGCTGAGCCTTTACATGATAAAGCGGCAGCAGAAATGGGTGCCGAGCATTTATTGCAAACCATTAGAGACTTAAAGTAAAGGGAAAAAATAAAATTAGGATAAGGGCACTTTAGTGTCCTTCCCCTTTATACTTTAATAAAATTTAACTTTGTTAAATGATTAAAGTATAAGAAAAACTAAGGCTTACGCTATTTAGTTTTAGCGCCAAGCCAAGTTTTTCTAATCCTTTCAGGGAGGGTAAGTTCACATGTTTATTAAATTACTAGAAAGAACTCAGCTGACGATTGGTGTTACTTTTTTAACAATATTTATAATTGCTATTATGATACAAATTAGTTCAAGATATTTGGGCATATCAGTTATTTGGACGGAAGAGGTTGCGAATTATTCATTTATTTGGGCTATATTTATGGGAGCCGCTGTAATGGTCAATAGACGGGAACATTTTAGTTTTGATTTGTTAAACAAAAAATTAAAAGGTAAATCTAGAACCTATTTAACAATTTTTAATGATATCGTCTTAGTCATCTTTAATTCACTTATTTTGTACTATGGTTATCAAGCAACAAAGGTTTTTTGGAATTATAATTGGGTTTCATTAACAAACTTAAAAATGGGTTATGTATGGATCGCACTTCCAATTATGGGAGCAACGATGGTAATTTATTCACTTTCCCACCTAATCACCAATGTTAAATCCCTCAGAGTAAAGGAGGTAAGTGAATGATTGGTTTTATTTTACTAGCAATATTTATTATTTTTATGTTAATCGGAATACCAATCGCATTTGTTATTGGAATTGTTGCCTTAGCTGGTATTATGAATATTCCATATATCCCTGAAGTGACGGTTCCAGTTAGGATGTTAAATGGAATAAATTCATTTGTTCTCCTTGCTGTGCCACTTTTTATTCTTGCAGCCAATTTAATGAATCGGGGACAAATTTCACAAAAGCTAATCGATCTCGCTCTTACTCTTGTTGGACATATTAAAGGTGGATTAGCGCACTCTAATATTTTAGTTTCGATGATGTTTGCTGGAGTATCTGGGGCTGCTCAAGCTGATACTGCTGGGGTAGGAAAAATCTTGATACCGAACATGTTGAGAAATGGCTATGATAAAGAAACGGCAGTTGGCGTTACTGCAGCTTCTTCAACGATTGGTGTAATCATACCTCCTAGTATTCCAATGATCATTTTTGCTGGGCTAACAAATGCTTCAGTAGGTGCATTATTTCTTGGTGGACTTGTACCTGGAATTTTAATTGGACTAGGAATGATGATTTTTTTATACATTCTTGCAGTTAAAAGAGGTTATAAAAGACACGAGAGGGCACCTTTTAAGAAGATTATAAAACTATTTTTACAATCAGTACCAGCACTACTAACCCCAGTTATTATTATTGGGGGTATTATCTCAGGATTTTTTACAGCTACTGAAGCTGCGGCCGTTGCATCCGTTTATACCTTTTTAATTTGTATGTTTTATTATAAAACTATTAAATGGAGAGACATGCCGAAGATATTAGTAGATACATTAGCTTTGAGCTCATTGTCCCTATTTGCGTTAGCTGCCGCTAGTGCGTTAGGGGAATTGATGAGTTATTACCAAATATCAGTTCTTGCCCAACAATTCTTTACAAACAACGTTGGAACGAAGTGGTTATTCATTATTATTATCATTTTATTCTTCTTATTTATCGGAACATTTATGGATGCAATTCCAGCGATGATTTTATTTGTACCCGTAATTTTACCGACTGCATTACAATTCGGTATTGACCCTATTCATTTAGGAATTATTACTGTTATGACATTAGCCATTGGACTTGTGACTCCACCTTATGGGTTGTGTTTGTTATTAGCAGGGAAAATCGGTAACTTATCTATCGAAAGATCATTTGTGGCTATAGCACCGTATATTACTATTGTTTTATTTGTATTAATTTTAGTTGCATTTTTCCCTAGTATTGCATTTTACATTCCGAAATTATTAAATCCAGGTTTGTTTTAAATAAACCGGTTGTATTTTTATCAGATAAAATACTGCTAGAAGAAAGGAAATAAAATGGTAAAAAGAGAGGTTCTTAGTGCAGAAGGAACACTTATGATGGTTAAGGTAGAATTAGCAGACGGATTTATCGGGGATATTGACCAACATCCCCAAGAACAAATTAGCTATATAGAAAGAGGCTCAGTTGAATTTGAAGTTAATGGTGTAAAGCGTATTCTCAAGCAAGGAGATGTGCAATATATCCCCTCGAATATAATTCATCGTGTAAAAGTTATTGAGGCTTGCACCATCTTAGATATGTTTACACCACTAAGAGAGGACTTGGTATAAATATGTAGTTGGCGATGGAGAAGGATTAGCTGTTGATCAATTTGGTGTCTCTGCTCCAAGCGAACTCGTTTCA
>SKOL01000346.1 GCA_007120055.1 Anaerobacillus sp. | reverse complement strand
TTTGGAAAAACAACGGGTCTCGTTCAACTCGATGAGTTAGGCCAAATCGAATCTCCGATTATGTTAACGAATACGTTTGGTGTTCCTGCAGTTACTGAAGGAACGTTACTACATATGCTTGAGAAAACGCCAGAAATTGGTGACACAACAGGGACGATTAACATTGTTGTTGGTGAATGTAATGATAGCTACTTAAATTCAATTAGACAATTACCTGTTAAGCGTGAGCATGCGATTGAAGCGATTGAAGGTGCGAGTCGTGAGGCTATTGAGGAAGGTGCTGTTGGTGCTGGAACAGGTATGGTTTGTTTCGGTTATAAGGGTGGCATTGGTAGCTCTTCACGTATTGTAAAATATGAAAATGAAGCCTTTACGGTAGGGTGTTTAGTTTTATCGAATTTTGGAAAGCGAGAGGACTTTCGCGGTTGGCAATATAAAATAGAAGAGGGAAAAGCTGAAATCCCAGAACCTGACTATACAACTGACGGTTCGATTATGATGATTATCGCAACAGACGCCCCTTTAAGTGAACGACAATTAAAAAGAGTTGCTAAACGAACGGCGATGGGCTTAGGTAGAGCAGGGGGGCATGCAAGTCACGGTAGTGGAGATATAGCGATTGCTTTTTCTACAGCGATGACTTCTGAACATGTTACTGAAAAGGTTTGCGAATCAAAATCACACTTGAGAGAGGACACTGCGTTAATGAATCAGCTTTTTCAAGCAACGGCTGAAGTTACTGAAGAAGCAATTTTAAACTCGTTAACGAAAGCAACAACGACAGACGGGCGTAACGGCCGTGTCGTTGAAGAGATGCCTTATCATATTTTTAAAAAGTAATTGGGGAAAGGTTAATGACGAGTGCATTAATGGCAATGATGAAAATTTTTAATTCATACCGATTGTTATGGTTGCTCAATGCTCAATCCAATTATTCTAATGTGCTAGCGGCCCCCCCGCTGTAATAAGGAGATTTTTTATGAAACACTATCCTATAAATTTAAATTTATTGAATAAGAAGGTTGTTATTATCGGTGGCGGGAAAGTAGCTGAGCGGAAGCTTCTTAACCTTTTGGAAACAGGTGCAGTTATTACAGTTGTTAGCCCTGAAGTCACAGAAAAGATTGTTGAGGTAGTGGAAGAAGGGTTAGTTAAATGGAAACGAGCGAAATTTTCTAAAGGGGATATAGGTGAGGCTTTTCTCGTCATTGCGGCAACGAATTGCAAACAAGTTAATTGTGAAGTATATAATTGTTGTCAGGATCATCAATTAGTGAATCTCGTTGATGATCCTACTCGTAGTAATTTTATTGTCCCGTCGACCTTACATAGAGGGAAATTGATGCTATCAGTTTCAACATCAGGAGCAAGTCCTGGCCTATCTAAAAAAATCACGAAAGAACTGGCCACACAATTTGATTCTTCGTATGAGGAATATGTAGAGTTTTTATCGCAATGTCGGCTAAAAGTTCTTGAACAAATAGAAGATAAAGAAAAGAGAAGACGAATTTTTCAACAGCTACTTGATCCGACTTTTTTAGAATTGACAAAACAACAAAACTTTTCGGAAAGACAAAAGTTATTTACGGATCTTTTAGAGTAAGAATAGATATAAAATAAGTAGTGCAATTAAGTAAAGAGCGGAAACTTTTCTGAAATGTGATTTTCAGCCAAAAAGAAAAAGACACTTTAAAAAAGAGGTGCGATTTCGATGTGAAATCAGCACCTTTTTCTAATTTTATATAGGAGTGAATTTCATAAAATCATTGACTGAGTAATTTAATATGAGGTATCCCTCAAAACAGAACTAGTTGATTATTTGCGAAGGTCTTTTTTTAGTTGTTGTAATGGATAAAAAGTACCGCGCCATACGATGCCCCCTCGTATTGTCGTTAATATTGTCGCGCGAGCTATACAGTACATAAAAATCAACGATGAAATTGGAAACACGATAAAATATTTAAGAGCTCCTTTTGCCATAACGTTTGCCGTTTGATGGTAAACGAAAAATAGTAATAAAATTACGACGCCGTATAAGAAACTTGTCGCACCTTCAGTCACAAACAGCGCTACGAATGGCCAAATTTGAGAAATAAATATCCCGCTAATGGAAAATAACACCATAAAATAACTATAAAAAAGACCGGCAAACGTGTTTTTTTCTAATCCGATAATCGCATCTTTTAACGAACGGTACCATGCTACCTCTAAGTACGGAATCGCATTGACAACTCGTTGTTTTCTACCGTTTTGTTTAATTGTTACTCCGAGCATTAGATCGTCGTCAGGACGCATCGCAATCTTTCTATGCGTTCCGATTGCTTCATAAGCTTCGCGAGATAAAAGGTTAAAAGCGCCGATCCCAATAGCGACTTTACTTTTATCATCATTTGCTTTCCACGGACGTTTAAAATACGAAAAGCCGAACAGAAAAAAGGTCACAAACGCTTTCGTCCAAAATGAAGTGACGTTCATATTTGGAGTCAATGTTAAATGATCGATTTTATTGTTCTGAAAATACGTTAATGATTTCGCGACTACATCTTTATGAAAATAAATATCTCCATCCGTAAATAACAAATAGTCGCCTTTAGCTTTTCGATACCCTGTATAGAGGGCGTGATTCTTTCCTAGCCAGCCGTCTGGTAAGGCTGCAATATGAACGGGTGTGATTCGGTCATCCTCTTTGGCTAAGTTATCAATGATTTCCCCTGTTTTATCGGTAGAACGGTCGTTTACTACGATCCATTCAATATTTTTATAAGTTTGTTTAAGTTGAGAACGAAGGCTTGCTTCTATATCAGTTTCTTCATTTTTAGCGGCCACGATTATTGAAACTAATGGTCCTTTTTTTATAAGTTCATTATCTTCGACTACTTTTTGAAGAATTGGCAGTTTTCTCATCCCTAATGTTGCGTCGACAAGGACCAACAGCCAAAAAAGACATGTAATAATTGCAAGGGTAAACATTAAAAAGCCCCCCATAATTTTTCTTTTATTTTATCGAGTGAATTTCATAATTACCAAAAATGAGCCACATCACGCAATATATAGTTTGCGAATGGTTTTGACGCAACTATATATTGATCTTAGTGGTGAGAATAATGAATTATGAAATTCATTGTATCAGGAAAATAAAAAATCTGCATACGTAACGCTCAATACTATGGAATATTTTACAAACTAAATATTCTCAATATTCTAGTATAATGAAAATAACGAAATCTTTATAAAGAGGGATCGAGCCACTATGAAAAAAAGATTTTTGTTATTATTCACAATTACATCAATTCTACTAGGATTATTACTTTATTCGCACATACAATTGAAAGCGGTTTATACGTGGGGAAGTAATGTTGAACATGATTTACTTAGCGATGAGTTAACGGTTGTTACTTACAATATTCGGTACGGAAAAGGTTTGGACGGCAAGGTCAATTTAAACCGAACGATCGAGACGTTGAAAAATTTAGACGCTGATATTATTTCGTTACAAGAAGTCGAACGTTACAGCGTGCGATCGCTTTTTAGTGACCAAGTAACAGAAATTGCTAAAGCCCTTCAAATGAATGCTTTTTATTATCCATCGTTATCTTATCCAGGTCTTTATTATGGAAATGTCATTTTAACAAAATACCCTATCGCTAAAACAAATGCGATTATTTTTGAAAATGTAGGTGAAAATCGTTCTGCGATTGTTGCAAAAATAAAG
>SKOL01000491.1 GCA_007120055.1 Anaerobacillus sp. | reverse complement strand
TTATCGATAAAGACAGTCGGTTGAATATAATATCCATTACCATCAGCCTTATCTCCACCAGCTACAAGCTTACCTTCACCTTTTCCAATTTCAATATAGTTTAAGATACTATTATAAGCATTGTTATCGATCACTGGACCCACTGGATAATCTTCTGTTCCTATTCCAACAGTTAATGCTTTTGTTTTTTCAATAACTTTATTTACAACTTCATCATAGACTGACTCGACGATAATCGCCCGAGAGCCAGCTGAACACTTTTGCCCTTGGAACCCGAATGCTGCTGCGACTATTGAGGTTGCCGCCTCCTCTAAGTCTGCAGTTTCATCAACGACAATTCCGTCTTTACCACCCATCTCAGCGTTAACGCGTTTTATCCATAACTGCCCTTCAGATGTTCTTGCAGCTAACTCATTAATTCTTAATCCTACTTCTTTAGAACCTGTAAAGCTAATAAATCTAGTTTTTGGATGTGTAGTTAAGTAATCACCAATTTCCGCTCCACTTCCTGGTACAAAATTGATAACACCCTTAGGAAGCCCAACCTCTTCAAATAATTCAACTAATTTATACGCTATGATAGGTGTAACAGACGCTGGCTTTAAAAGTACAGTATTTCCAGATACTACTGCAGATACAGTTAATCCAGTACAAATCGCTAGTGGGAAATTCCAAGGTGGAATGATAATTCCTACACCTAGAGCAATATAAGAAAGTTTATTATCTTCTTCTTCAACTTTAATTAATTCATGTTCAGTTTCATCTAAAGTAATCATAGACCTTCCATAAAACTCCATGAAATCAATCGCTTCAGCTACTTCAGCATCTGCTTCTTCATAGTTTTTACCAGATTCATAGATCATCCATGCCGAAAATTCATGTCTACGTTGACGCATAAGTTCAGCAGCCTTAAATAAATAGTTAGCTCTTTCTCTAGCAGGAACATCCTTCCACACCTCAAATGTTGATAATGCTGTTTGCATTGCATTTTCAGCTAATTCTTGATTAGCTTTACTTACATATCCAACGATTTGATCTGTATTTCCGGGATTAATTGACGTAATCTTTTTTTCTGTAAATACTTTTTCTTCCCCTATATAAAGTGGGTATTCACGACCCAATTCAGCCTTTACTTTTTCTAAGCCCTCCTTAATACCGTAAACATTTTCTGGAATTGAAAAATCCAAGCATTCTTCATTAACAAACTTACTTACTGTTGTAAAATTCATTAGTCACTATCTCCTTTATTTTTTATTATTTTTTTAAAATTTTTTACTTAAACATATTTTTCATAACAAACCATACATTGGCAGGGCGTTCAGCTAACCGCCTCATAAAATAACCATACCAATCGATACCATATGGAACATAAACTCGGACACGGTACCCTTCTTTTACAAGTTGTTCTTGTAAATCTAGCCTAATTCCATACAGCATTTGAAATTCCAACTGATCTTTTGGAATGTCATTTTCCTCAACAACTTTTTTTGTGAAATCAACCATTGCATCGTCATGGGTAGCAACTCCTGCATAATTTCCATTACAAAGATGGAGCTCAATAATTTTCATAAAGTTGTTATCTACATCAGACTTTTTCGGAAAAACAATTTTATGAGATTCTAAAAATGCTCCTTTTATTAATCGTAAGTTTGCATTTACCTCATTTAATTTTTGAATGTCTTCTTCAGCACGGTATAAATAAGCTTGTATCGCAGTACCGACATTACTATATTCCTTAAGCACTTCATGATATACGTCAAGTATTAAATCACAATGAGCGTAATCTTCCATATCTATTCTTATAAAATTCCCATGTTGCTTAGCTCTTTCAAGAACTGTTTTAACGTTTTCAATACAAGTAGCTTTATCAATATCTAAGCCTAACGAGGTTATTTTTACTGATAAATTACACTGTACTCCTGCTTTAGCTATAGCATCTAACGTTTTTAAACAATGTAATGTGGATTCTTTTGCCTCTGCTTCATTGTGTACGTATTCACCTAAGTAATTTAATGTTGCTACCATGCCTTTTTCGTTAATTTCTTTTATTTTTTCAATTGCTTGATCAATCGTATTACCACCGACAAATCTCCCTGCCCCAAATCGTAATCCAAACTTTTTGGCCATCTTATTTGCGCTTTTACTTTTAGCAAGTAGTAAGAATGACTTTCTCATAATTACCTCAACCATCAGCTTTCCCTCCTAAAATTTATATTTGAATTTAACCACCCCCCTACAAAATAATTAGTACGTATAAATAAAATTAGTTCATTTTAGATAGTTTTATAAGGGAGTTTTTATTTTTTTTCGAATTTTTTCTTCAACCATGTACAAAGATTTTTTATGTCCAGTATGGATTTTCCCATAATGATAGTTCTTTTCCGATCCCTAATTCTACAGCCTTTTTATAAATTCGATATGCCTCAGATACATCGTGCATTGACATACCGATAGGATTAAACAGAATGCGTTCCTTATTGCTTTGTCTTCCTTGTTCTTTATTTACAATGATGTTGCCTAATTGCCTAATATCTTCTTCTCTAATTACATTTTCAAATACTGCCCTGTAACTTACATCGACACCATGATGTTTCACTTGCTGAAAATCATCTACTACGACCTTGTCATAAAAAGAAAGCTCTTTCGGGTCTGTGTCCCAAAATGAAATTTCAGAATGAAATGCTCCTTCTTTTATCCATTCTCCTTTTACATATGGATAGCTTGACATTGTTGCGGTAACAAAAATGTCTGTATCACGTATCGCCGCTTCTGCACTTTCTACTGGTACAATGTTTAAACTTAAAAGTTCTCCCATTTCTCTAGCGAAGATTTCAGCCTTTTCTAGATTTAAATCAAATACTCTTACTTCTTTTATTGATTGACTAAAGACTGATTGAATTGCCATCAGTTGCGTCCGACTCTGTACTCCTGCACCTATAAGCCCAACAATTTCAGAATCAGGTCGTGCTAAATACTTTGCCGCTACCCCAGTACTAGCTCCAGTTCTCATTGCACTAACAATCGTTCCATCCATTATAGCTAGAGGAAATCCATTATCTGGATCAGTCAAAATTATAATTGCTGATGCACGAGGTTGCCCTAACTTTTTAGGATTATCCGGCATACTAGGAATCCATTTGATCCCAGCCACATGCAAATCACCACCTAAATATGAGGGCATTGACATAATTCTTCCCCTTGTTTCTTCAGTTTCTGGTCCCCCCCAACGAATAACTGGCTTAGAAGGTTGGACATAATCTTCCTCTCCATGAAGAGTAAAAGATTTTTCAATAGCATTTAATGTACCTTCCATTTCTAAGGCTCCAGCTTTAATGCAATCCTCTTGAGATAAATAAACAAAGTTTACTGCTTTACTAGATTCATTTGTAGTCAAAACTTTTTCTACTTTTTGCATGATTTAATTCTCCTTTTTTATTTTGATAACATAAAAAATAATAAATGTTTTTTATTTTAAAAATAAGAAACTTTTGTTCCTTATATTCTAAAAAAATAAAATAGTATTAATACACTACTTTTTTACCTCGTTTGAACTTAACTTTCTTTTTATCTTTAATAAAATTTAAACTTTGTTGTATTCGCTGCCTGAGAGTATTCATTCATGGTAATATGACTAAAATAAATCATTATCCAAATTAAAAGTACATTAACCCGCAATAAGTATCTG
>SKOL01000393.1 GCA_007120055.1 Anaerobacillus sp. | reverse complement strand
CTCATTGTGAGCGACCCTGGCGTAATCGAAGCCGGTTGGTTAGAAAAAACGATTGAAGTTTGTAGACAAGTAGGCTTAGCGTATTCTACTTTTGCTGAAGTAACGACAAACCCAAAAGATTACGAAGTTGAAAAAGGTTGTCGTGTTTATAAAGACAATGAATGTGATGCGGTGATTGGTATCGGTGGCGGTAGTGTGATGGATGTCGCCAAAGCTATCGCGATCTTAGCAACAAATGCTGGTGTGATCGCAGACTTTGAAGGGGTCGACCAAATAAAAACGCCGCTCCCGCCGTTAGTGATGGTTGCAACAACAGCTGGGTCAGGCTCGGAAGTTTCGCAATTTTCGGTGATTGTTGACTGTGAGCGCAAAAAAAAGATGACGATTATTTCAAAATCGTTAGTTCCAGATATTGCGATCGTTGACCCTTATACGTTAGTAACAAAAGACCGTTATTTAACTGCTTCTACTGGGATGGATGTGCTAACACATGCAATTGAAGCGTACGTTAGCATTGCAGCTACTCCTTTAACCGATGTTCAAGCAGAAAATTCACTGAAACTCGTTAACGATTTTTTACGTCCCTCTGTTGCTTCGAAGACGAATGAAGAAGCCAAAACAGCGATGGCGATGGCAAGCTTACAGGCCGGTCTTGCCTTTTCAAATGCGATTTTAGGAGCAGCGCATGCGATTTCTCATGCGATAGGTGGAAGGTTTGAGATGTCACATGGTGAAGTCAATGCAATATTACTCCCATATGTCATGGATTATAACTATATTGCTGTTCCGAAAAAATACGTAAAAATTGCTGAACTAATGGGCGTGGATACCCGAGCAAAAGGAGAGTATGAAGCTGGAAAACTAGCGATTGAAAAAGTAAGGCAGTTATCGATCGATATTGGTGCACCCCAAAAACTATCAGATATGGGCTTGATGGAAAAAGAAATAAATGAGATGAGTGAAGCTGCGTTAAATGATGCTTGTATGATTACAAATCCTCGTGATATTACCTTAGACGATGTAAAGCATATTTTAAAACGAGCTTTTTGACTTTTGAGAAATCAAACAATTCAACTGCAGCTAACTAGCCAAAATAACAACCGACAAACCGGCAGACAACCAACCAACCAACTAACCAACTAGCGAGGTGAAACCATTGATTGAAGATAAGCAAAATATGATCGAACTTTTGACGGGGGTAAAGTCATCGAAACAAAGCTATTATATGGAGTTGAAAAAAACGATCCGTCAATTAGAGAAGAAAAATATGAAATTAGAAATTATTAATGATGTCACTAAAAGCTTTAATATACATATGTCGATGGACGAAATGCTCGGAAACGTGTTAGAGAAATTGAAGCACATTATTACTTTCGATCGCCTAAGTCTCTCGCTTTTAGAAAATGATGAATTAGTTTTATCAAACGTCTATCCGAGAAATGTAGAAATGCCGAAAGAGACAACTTTTTTACCGAAGCAAAACTCGATATATTGGCAAGCGATTTTGAAAAAACAGCCGATTTTTTATTCGTGTTCTCAAAATGCATATCAGCTTTCTAAAGTCGAACAAACGACTTTAAAAAGTTTTAATATAGAATCTGCGTTATTGATCCCACTAATGACGAAAGATATCGTCATTGGTGTAATCAGTTTTGAAAGCAAAAAGGAACTCCAATACGAAAAAGGTGATCTGTCATTTTTACAACAGCTTGCTGATCAATTGGCGGTTTGTATAGATAATGCCAAGCTTTATAACGCTGTATTACAAGGGAAAAAAGAGTGGGAAGAAACCTTTCGTGCGGTATCAGATATGTTGATTTTTGTTAATATGGACGGCTCGATTATTCGTTTCAATGATTCAGTAACTCAGTTTTTTGAAAAAAATAGTAGTGAACTAAACGGGCTTCATTGTAATGAGCTTTTATTCAAAGACTTAGAAACTAAATCACCGTTGAATAAGAGTTATGAAACGATGCAACCGGCATACTGTCAACTTAGTTTTTACAATCAACGTATTTGCGACTTATATACATATCCTGTTTTTAATGAAAGAAAAGAAATGTACGGTGTCATTATCTACATGAAAGACGTTACGGAAAAAGTACATACAGAAGCACAACTCATGCATTCCGGGAAGTTAGCGGCTATTGGTGAAATGGCTGCAGGTGTAGCCCATGAACTAAATAGTCCGTTAACTGCAATACTTGGAAATTCTCAGCTTTTAATGCGCCAGTTTGAAAAGGGGACAACTGCTTATCAGCAATTAGAAGATATAAAAAATTGTGGGGATCGCTGTAAAAATATTATCCGAAACTTATTAACTTTTTCTAGACAAGACCATTATGTATTTGAAGAATGCTCGCTTAATTTTGCCGTAGAACAAGTATTAACTTTAATCGGTTATCAAATTGAACGGCAAAATATTGAAATTACGACGAAGTTAGATGAAAGCTTACCTCTTGTTGAAGGGGGAGTTCAACAAATCGAACAAGTCGTTATTAATTTTTTATTAAATGCAAAAGATGCAGTACTTGATAATCGACGTAATGAGAAACAGATCATAATTGAAACCGCTGTCAAAAATGTCGATGGGGAGGAAATGGTTTGCTTATCGGTTTCAGACAACGGTATTGGAATCTGTGAAAAAGACATGACAGAAATTTTTAATCCCTTTTTTACTACAAAGGAAGCAATCAAGGGAAATGGTTTAGGTTTATCGGTAAGCTTAGGGATTGCCAAAATGCATGGAGGGACGATCGAAGTGAGGAGTGAAGAAGGGAAAGGGAGTTGCTTTTCGTTACGATTGCCAAAAGAAGGTTCAAATAGTTAACTTGCTACTATTAAAGGAATAGCCAATATACTTATTATTAAAGTCGAAGGCTAACTACTTATAGTAAAAGGAGGAATCGAATGGCGAACTTACTTATTGTCGATGATGAACGAGAAGTTGGTAATTTTTTAGTCCACCTACTAAGTGGAAAAGGTTACAATATCGATGTTGTTTATAATGGACAACAATTTTTTGAACAGTTACAAAAGAAGCAATACCAATTAGCGATGATCGATGTAAAGTTACCAGATACGAACGGTTTAGAAATTTTAAAGCGCTTAAAAAAAGATCAACCGAGTTGTAAAGCGATCGTTATGACGGGTTTTAGTATGGTGCAAACAGCAGTCGAAGCGATTAAACTTGGGGCGAATGATTATATTGAAAAACCATTTGATGACATTGATCACCTTGAGGCTTCGATCGATGATTTATTAAAATATGACGTTTCAATTACTCAAAATGAAATGAATGAGATTGCTAGTAAAATAGGCTTTATCGTCGGTGAGAGCGAAGCGATGAAGCATTTAGTGACGATGGCATTTAAAATAGCGAAGAAAAATATTAATGTTTTACTTGAAGGAGAGACTGGAACAGGAAAAGAAGTGTTGGCGAGGTTTATTCATCATGCAAGTCAACGAACCGACGAAACGTTTATCGGTGTCAATTGTGGAGCGTTATCAGAATCTTTATTAGAAAGTGAGCTTTTTGGGCACGAAAAAGGTGCCTTTACTGGTGCTGTCCAACATCGAAAAGGTTTGTTTGAGGTTGCTAGTAAAGGAACTCTTTTTTTAGATGAAATTGCTGAAGCTAGTCAACCAATTCAAGTAAAGCTTTTAAGAATATTAGAAACACGCGAGTTTATGAGAGTCGGAAGTGAAAGGACGTT
>SKOL01000199.1 GCA_007120055.1 Anaerobacillus sp. | reverse complement strand
GGTTTTTGTTTAGAAATTTCAGAAAAAATAGTTTCACAGGGGTTTTAAACAAGTTTTTTCGAAAATAAAGAATTAGCTATAGAAAGAGAGAAACAAGCAATTGTTTTGTGGGAAGCAGAAGGTAAAATTGCTCTTAATACTTTCGAAGATAAAAAATGGGAGAAGCTCTTAAAGTTAATGGTTCAAGATCTATCATTTTTTAAGCTATATGATTGCACACCGTCAATGTCAAAGTTGAATATTGAAGTTCGGAGCTTATATTATATTCAATCACTGGAAAATGGAATAACCGTTTCTGTTTTCCGTTATTTAAGAGATAGAAAAGAGAAACCATTTAGGTCATTTATGTTAGGTGAGTATGCGATACCTTTTTCAAAGGCGCTAGCAATTAATGAAGGGGAACTGAACTTAAGTGATTCTATTATTGAAGAAAATAATAGAAAACTTTTTATTGATCACTATTATGAATTACTAAAACAAAATAAAGTAAATGAGCTGCTTAAAAAAAGGAAGAGGTACGTCAACAAAGAGAACGTGAAATTCAAAAGCGAACTCGTTTCAGCAAGCTGAAACATCGAGAAATCAGATGGAGTCTCGACTCCACCTGATTAAAAGTACCCACCTACGCTACGCGTTGAGGAGGGAGTCTATAACCCTTAAACTCGCACCAATTCACAAAAATATGAACATGAGGGATACTATTTATCCATAGCGTATGCTGAATGCTCTATGCTACCTATTGAAATTTTCATCGTTAAATAAAAGCCGATACACATACTTATAGCTGAGAAGAGAAATGCACTTTTAAACCCGCTATAATCAATAAGCCACCCTGCTAGGATCGGACCTATAAACTGACCGGTCGCAAAATAAAAAGTGACATAACTAAATGCAATAGGTGTATCTTGAGATGAAACCTGTTCCGTACTTAATGCTTGAACTAGAGTTATTACGCCAATAGCAACAGCACCTTGAATTACTAAATTTACAGTAAACCCGATTGTGTTTGGAATTAAGACTGGAATAATAGTGGACACAAAATTTAGTCCTATTGCTATAATTAAAGTATTTCGCCTGCCTAAACGGTCTGAAATTCCGCCCCAGACTGGCGAGCTAAAGATTGATAATATTCCGTTAATAGAAATTAGTAGCCCAGCAAACCCCTTATCAAGACCTTCATCCAACATAAAACTTAAAATAAAAATAGACTGAACAATTAAAGTCATTCCTATAATTCCATAAATGAATCCTACTTTAATCACGTTTCGATTTGTATATATCTTATTAGCAGGAGAGGATGGTTGAATAGAAGTCTCCTTCGTAGAAGGGGGCGCTTTAATAAAAAGTACAGTTAGTAATAAAACTAAACTACCGATTATGGAGAATATTTTCCAAGTTAATCGCCATGAAGTTTCAGGATATAAATCCGCAAGAAATGGCATGAGAATTCCAATAAATAACAATCCTATACCAGCACTACTATTTACACAGCCAATCACAAAGCCCTTCTTTTGTGGGAACCACTCAATCAGTATCGCAATCAACGGAGTAAAAACAAATGCGGTCCCAACACCTAAAAGAAACATAAAAACAGAGCTGTACCAGTAGGTTGTTGTGATAGACAAGTTGAAAAAACCTATAATAATTAGAAGTAATCCAAAAAGTATCGTGTTTTTCCCGCCCCATTTCGTAGATAGGTACCCTGCAAACATAATGGTAACCAAATATCCTAATGAGGTAATAGTGCCAAGCCCCCCTGCCAATTTGTAAGAAATTGAGAGTCCATCCTTCATAAAAGGAAGAATCACACCATACGAAAGTCTTGCAAAAGAAATTGCTACAAGTGCTATTAGCACACCTGTGATTATATAAATACTTCTTGCTTTTTCTCTCCCCATATCCACTCTCCTTCCTGACCAATTAACCTTTTCTTATGCTTTTAACATTTAGTTACATCCTTTAAATATTATTAAAACATAATCTGGTGTTATCAAAAGCATCAGTTTCTGTTATTTTATTGGCACCAGGTAAGAGTAGTGATAATATTATTTGATTTACATTTTTATAATTTCCATGCATCCTTTAATTTTCGAATTCCCTCTTCAATTTCAATCTCTGATAAACCTCCAAATCCTAATAAAACTTTTGCTTCATGATTTTCCATACCATCACAGTAAACCGATAAAGGATAAACCTTTATCCCAACTTCCATAGCAGAATGAATTAAATCTTTTTCTGTCATTTTGTTTTTTACTTCCAAAACGATATGAAGTCCAGATTTTTCACCAATGACGTTCACATTATTTTCTAGATGGTTGTTTATAGCGACTATTAAAGCTCGGTGTTTTTTCCGATAAAGTGTTCTCATTTTGTTTAGATGCCTTTGCCAATGCCCCTCATTCATAAAACGAAAAAGTGTATACTGATGCAAGCGAGACACTGTTTGCATGTACATTGTATAATGCTCATGATATTTCTCTAATAAATTAGAAGGTAAAACCATATAGCTTAACCGAATGGAGGGAATTAAAGACTTTGAAAACGTTCCTAAATAGATAACCCTTCCATTGGCATCTAACCCCTGTAATGAAGGAATCGGCTTTCCTTGATACCGATATTCGCCATCATAATCATCTTCAATGATGTATCCTTCCTTTTCTTCAGCCCATTTTAACAACTCCATTCTACGAGATATGGGCATTACCATCCCTAGAGGAAATTGGTGGGATGGGGTGACATAAACAATACGGGCATCACTGTTTTTTAAGTGGGTAACATCGATACCATCTTTATCTAAAGGTATGGATTTAATGTCTACCCCATGATCTCGTAAGACTGCCCTTGTTCGCTGGAACCCTGGATTTTCTATCGCATAGGTTTTATCCCTACCTATTAACATACATAACATGCCAATTAAAAACTGTGTCCCTGCACCAATGATGATTTGATCAAAAGAACATTTAACGCCTCTTGATTCAAAAAGATATTTAACTATTGCTTGTCGTAGTGAGTGCTCCCCTTGGGGGTTTCCATATTCAAATAAGTCAGATTGGTCTTTGTACAACGACTGCATGGTTAGTTTCCGCCACGTTGAATATGGAAAGTGCTCTAAATCAACATTACCTGAATAGAAATCAATTTTTATATTTGTTGTTTCTTTCTCACCGGTCACTGAGATTTCTTTATTATTCGTTTGACTTGGAAATAAATCCTCTTTAAATGCTGTTACAAATAGACCTTTTCGTGGCTTACTTTCTAAATATCCTTCCGCACATAATTGATCATAAGCTGCTTGAATGGTGTTTAGGCTCAGGGATAAATATTCCGATAATCTCCGTTTAGATGGTAATTTCTCATTCGGCTTTATTCTTCCTGATAAGATCTCTCGTTTAATATAGTTAGTTAGTTGCATATATAGTGGAATATGACTTTTATTATCAAGTATAGGTGTTAATTCAATCATTTCTTTTTACCCCTCACTTTCATCTGGTGCTAACATTTTTGAAAAATCTGATACTTTTAATTATACCAGTTTGTGATTAAATAATGTTTAAAGGGGGGAGCGAAAAAGTGATGAATAAACAGTCTATTGTAGGAAATCGTTTCTATGAAAATATATTGAAACTCAACAGAGATAGTTGTGTCTATTAAAATATGAAGGAACTGATAGTCCATACAAATTGGAAGATGTAGACTCTGATTTTCTCATTGGTATGAATAAGGGAATTCAAGGATTTAAAATAAAAATCAACAGGTTAGAAGGAAAAGCAAAATTAAGTCAGAACCACCCTTTACAACGAAGAGAGCTTATAGTCAAACAACTCGAGAAAAGTTCACAAAGTGACGAACGAAGGATCGCTTCTTTAATGAAAGGAAATCTAAAAAAATAATATTTATGCTAAACAAGGGATCCTGCCAGCGGAACAGGTTCATTATGCATTTTATAAAACTATTTCTATAAAAACTATGAATACTATAATTTTTTACTAAAGCAAGTAAAATCAGATTTAATTTATATTACTTGCTTTTTAAGTTATAGAAATGGATGAAGCATTTAATTTCATAACATCTCATTTTATGAGTTTAGCCCCCCCCTTGTACCTCGTTATCGAGTGCGTATTTTTTAATCCTTCTCATAAACAAAGACTGACTTACACCTAATGAACTTGCAGCTTTTCTTGTCGTTTTGTGCTTTCGGTAAAAGTTTATAATAATTTCTTTTTCAATTCTTTCAAGCGCTTCGGTTAATGTTTCATGCTCCTTAAGATAATGAGTATCTTTTTCCTTATTTTTTTCCTTAATTTTTTCTGGTAAGTCATTAAAACATATTTCATTATTTTTTGAAGTAATTACAAGTCTTTCAACTAAATTTTCAAGTTCTCGTATATTTCCAGGCCACTCATATACTTGTAATAAATCTATAAGGTCAGTAGAGAAAGTTCGACTCTTATTATGTAGTCGGTTAAATTTATTTAAGAAATGGATTAATAATGGAAATATATCCTCCTGTCTTTCACGTAATGGAGGTACCTGAATAGGTAAAATGTTTAGGCGATAATATAAATCGGTTCGAAAAGTCCCTTGTTGAGCCATTTTGTACAAGTCTTGGTTAGAAGCCGCAATAATCCTTATATTCACCTCTTGTAATTTTGTTTCTCCAACTGGTAAATAGCTTTTATTTTGCAGTAATTGTAATAATTTAGGTTGTAAATGCAAAGGTAATTCACTGATTTCATCAAGAAATAAGGTTCCTTTATCAGCTATCTTAACTAAACCGACTTTACCGGTATTGGTAGCGCCAGTAAACGCACCTTTTTTGTATCCGAATAATTCAGACTCAATTAACGACTCAGGGATTGCACCACAATTTATATGAATAAAGGACTTTTCATTCCGATCACTTAGTTGATGAATGCGCTCGGCTATAGCATTTTTACCAACACCTGTTTCCCCTGTTATTAAGACGGTTGTATTCACACTAGAAATTTTATCTACTAAATCTAGCATTTCTTTTGAACTAGTGCTGTTTCCAATGTATTTTTTTGGGGGGCTTGTTTCTTTTTCTTGTTTGAGCTTGAAGTTTCTAACTTCATTGCTATAATGCCTTAATAAATTCTCTGTTTCCTCAAGTTGTAATGATGTTTTCATAGATTCTGTAATATCACGTGAGTGAACAATTACTAACTCTCGACCTGATGAATTAATCATATGTCCGGTAACTAAATGTTTGCGATTGTTGTTCATTGTCTGAACAGTATTTATTGTACTTTTATTTTCTAATACCATCCTTGTTACGGATGGGCGCATAAATCCTTCTTTTTCTAGGTCATAAACATTTTTTCCAATTAATTTCTCTCTACTAATATTAAGTATTTTTTCACTAGCATCATTAACCCATAATGTATATCCCAGGTTGTCTGAAATATAGATACCGTCACTAAGTACATTGAGTATGTTTTTCAAATTTTCATCTAAGTCGGTATTAAGCTTAATCAATATGATCCCTCCAAATTAAAGAATTGATGAAAATAAATATTTATTTTCTTGAAAATTTATATTATTCTGAATTACGAGTCGATACAGACTCAAAAAAACGTAGTAGTACATGATAAATGAACCGAAAACGGTTCAAAGTGAAGTGTTTTCGGTTCGAATTTACTTATACTTAGTATTTTAAATGATAAAACTCAATAAAAAAAGGTTATTTTTCTAAAAATTCATACTATTTATTGGCATGATTATTGCAACTGTTAAATAGTGAAAGATAATATACAAATAAAGGAGGCAAAAGAAACAGTTTGTTACTTTAAGGATTATTAAAATATGAAAAAAGGGGTGTTTCGTACATGAATACGGATGTATTTATTTTATTTTTCAATGCAATCTTAACAACAGTAGCTTCTTCTGCCATCGTTATTTGGATATTAAGGAAACAATATCTACCAGTTATTAGAGAGTTAGAAAAGTCAGGGAGTGCAAATAATCATTTAGAGAACAAAGAAAATATAAATATAAACCAATAGGAGGGGTTATTTTGGTAACTACTGTATTTTTTATCGTTTTAGCTGTATATATACTTGTTGGGGCTTTAATAGCAAGACTTGTTAAAACAAGAGACGACTTTTATGTTATGGGTGAGAAAGCTGGAACGGTATTGATCGTAGGTACATTATCGGCGACATACTTAAGTGCAGTAACTTTACTAGGGATTTCAGGGATTTCATATTCGGAAGGCCCTCTCGTTATAGCAGCACTTGGCTCGTTTGGTGCGTGGGTCGGTACTCTACTTGCAGTTATTTATATTGGTAGAAAAATGAAAGCACTTAATTGTAAGACCATGCCCGATTTTTTTGAGAAGCGATTTAAAAATAAATCTGTAAGTGTAATTGCCATTTTAATTATGATCGTAGGGTTGTTAGGTTATGGAGTAATTCAATTAATTGGTGCTGGGTTAGTGTTAAGTGAAATTACGAATATTTCTTTTCCTTTAATGATCATTTTGTTTACTGTAGCACTCTTAATTTTCTGTGCTTTAGGAGGAATGTATGGTGTTGTATATTCTGACACGATTATGTTCTTTACAATGCTATCAATATCGGTTGTGATCGCACCGATAATAATTGGCCAAGCGGGATTTGAATCAATGAAAGCTTTAGCAGAAACAACACCATTTTATTGGACAATTGGTGGTGCAGAGCAAAGGCCGTTGGGGTGGTCTATCTCGCAATTCCTTGTATGGATACTGTTTTTTGCCTGTACGCCAGCCTTAGTATCACGTGTATTTCCAGCTAAGAATGACTTTGTTATTTTAAAAGCAGCAGTGATTGGGGTATTTTTTGCACCATTTATGCAAGTAATTGTCTTTTTAGCAGCAGGGGGCATGCAAGTACTTCAACCGGGTATTACACCTGCTGATCGAGTAATGGTTGTGGGATTTTTAGAGTATGTTCCCTCGTTTCTAGGTGGATTTGGATTAGCGGGCTTAATGGCCTCGATTATGTCAACTGCTTCAACCTTGTTTGTATTGACAGGTTTCGCATTAGCACGTGATTTATATGAACATCTACAAAAGGATAAGAAAATTGATGAAAAGAAGAGTCTTGCTATTGGAAGGTGGGCTCAGATTTTTGTAGCGTTCATCGTTTGTATTATTGCGATTTCTCAGCCCCCTGCAATTTATTGGATTTCTATATATGCGGGAGCTATTTTTGCTGTAGGTTGGCTTCCAACGGTTGTTGCAAGCTTAGAATGGAGACGAATGAACAGCAAAGCAGCGATTGGTAGTATGCTTATTGGGGTAATAAGTTTTGTAACGATTACGGAATTGGTAAAAATCGGTGTATTGACTTTGCCAATCCACATCGATGCATTAATGATTTCATTCGTATTGGGAGTTGTCTCTTTAATTGTTATTGCATTGGTAACTAAACCAACAGAATATGAATTGTCTTACTTTAAAGAGATGAAACAGCAAAGTTTATCAAAAACAACGATAGAACAGATCGTCGCTTCTCCAGATGGACTTACGAAATTAAAGAAGGAATATAAGACAACGATGATTTTAGCAGTATCATTTATATTTATTTCAGTTATTATATGGGGTTACTTCTTCATAAACTTAGGTTTATAAAATATATAATACAAAACCATCATGACGCCCCACCGCCACCATCTAGATAAAAATGTTGTCCGAATTCTTTCGCATCAATTTAAATTCCTATCGAATTTAGAGGCTTGATTAATTAATTCGGCCACTATAAAAGTTACAAAAAATCTGTATTGGAGTGGAGATAACGATGAAAAAAGATCTTCAAAAAGTGCTAAAAAAGATAGATGATCTTTGGGAAGAAGAATTACATTTCCTGCAGCAAATTGGGAGGTTTAAGAGCACATTAGGTAATGAAGCAGCAATACAAAATTTCTTTGCTAAATATTTTAAGGAAACCTTGGAGTTGGAAGTAGATTCGTTTGTTCCGGATATAAAAGAAATTTCAACTCACCCCGGCTTTTCACCACCGGAATGGAGTTATGAAGGAAGACCTGTTGTTGTTGGTAAAGCGAAAACAAAGGGTGAAAAGCTTGGAAAAAGTTTAATGTTACAAGGTCATGTTGATGTTGTGAGCCCAGAACCTACCGAATCTTGGGATTATGACCCATGGGGATCTACGATCGTAGGAGACAAGATGTATGGTCGAGGGATTCAAGATATGAAATCGGGTATTGCGGCAATGATATTTGCTTATCGAGCCATCAAAGAGTCAGGCATTGAACTAGGGGCAGATGTATTACTTAATACAGTAATTGAAGAAGAATGTACAGGAAACGGCGCTCTCGCCACATTAAATAAAGGGTATGTAGCTGATGCAGCATTAATTCCTGAACCGTTTGGTTTGAATGCGGTTACAGCTCAGGTGGGGGTTATCTGGTTACGAGTGACGGTAACAGGGGTAGGTGCTCATACAGAAAGAGCTGATCAAGCAGTCAATGCTATTGAAAAGGCGTATATCCTTATTGAGGCCTTAAATAATTATAGAAAGAAAATTAATGAAGATCCTAAACATCGAGATTTTATTGACAAAAAACATCCACTTAATGTAAATATTGGGCAAATTCATTCAGGAGATTGGCCATCAAGCGTTCCGTCAAAATGTACATTTGAGGCAAGGATTGGGTTTTACCCAGGAGTTGATCCAGAAGAAATTAAAAAAGAAGTTAAAGAATATTTATTGGAAGCTTCAGAAAAAGACGAATGGTTACGTGAGGTAAACCCAGAGATTACATTTTTCGGATTTCATGCAGAAGGAATTTCAATTGATCCAGAGCTTGATCTTTTTAAAGTGCTTGAAACCGCGCATGAAGTCACAACAAATCAGCCCTTAGAAAAGACTGCAATTACCGCTACGACTGATATTCGCTATTTTAATCTTTATTACAATATCCCAGCTACTTGTTATGGACCAGTTGGTGGGGGAATGCATGGGATTAATGAATGGGTAGATCTTCGTAGTGTGAAAAATGTTACGAAAACTTACGCTGCATTTATGCTTGAATGGTGTGGAGTTAAGTCGTCCTAAAGCGAAATTCGGAAAGGGGTATTTACAATGTCTGTTAATAATACAAGGTTGATAGACCGATTTGAAACGATCTCAGCCATCGGAAAAACGAAAAATGGCGGTGTTACTCGATTAGCTCTTTCAGAACGAGATAAGGAAGCTAGAGACGTTTTTGTTAACTGGTTAAAAGAGTTAAATTTAGACGTAAGAATTGATGATTTCGGAAATATTTACGGAATTAAATATGGAACAAATCAGCAACTTAAACCTATTGTTATGGGCTCTCATCTAGATTCTGTTATAAAAGGTGGGAAGTATGATGGAACATTAGGAGTTTTGGTTGGTCTTGAAGTTATTGAAAGTTTCATAGAACAGAATATTGAACATGAACGATCATTAATCGTTGTGAATTTTACGAATGAAGAAGGGGCTAGATTCCCGAAACCAATGCTTTGTAGTGGTGGTATAACGGGTGTTTTTAACAAAGAGGAAATATATGAATTAAAAGATGATGATGGGCTTCGTTTTATCGACGAGCTTAAAAAAATCAGTTACTTAGGCGATGAGAAAAATCGTCTTCAAGAAGTTGAAGCCTTCATTGAACTTCATATTGAACAAGGTCCGGTCTTAGTTGAAAACGAGGCGAAGGTCGGAGTTGTAAAAGGAATTCAAGGTTTGGCGTGGTATGAAGTCACTTTTTTAGGAGAAGCTGATCATGCCGGGCCAACCCCGATGAAAAAAAGAAAAGATGCATTTATTGGTGTCGCAAAATCAATTTATAAGCTTACTCAATGGGTAAAATCATTGAATGATGAGACATCAATTACATTTGGTAAGGCAAGTGTTGAACCAAATATTATTAATGTAATACCTGGTAAAGCTACTTTCTCCATCGATTTACGTCATCCAGATAAAGAAATTTTATCTGAAAGAATAGCTACAATGAAAGAAGTTTTAGTTAAGGTGGCACTTGAGGAAAGATTAGATAGTCAAATTAAAGAATTATCACATATGAATCCTGTAGAATTTTCCGAGTCATTAGTATCAAAACTAGAAACGATCTCTAAAATTGAGAATCTCGAAATGAAGACGATGTATAGTGGCGCAGGGCACGATGCAATGTATATGAATCGTATAGGACCGACAGTGATGATATTTGTTCCTAGTTTAAATGGAAAAAGTCATTGTGAAGAAGAAATCTCAAGTTGGGAAGATATTATTTCATGTTCAAACGTAATGTTTAAATTAGTAAAAGAAATTTGTAAATCATCCTATCATTCATTAGAGACATAAATAAGAATGAGTGAAGGAAAACACTTGCTAACGTATAGTCAAGAAATTTGAAACTTCGAGAACTTGAAAGTTAGGTGAAAAAATGATCATTGAGTTGAAAACAGAAGAAGAATTTCTAGAAGCTTTTCACGTAGTCAAAGAATTAAGAACACATTTAAATAAAGATAGTTATGTACATTCTTTACGTGTGATGAAAAATGAAGGCTATCGAATGTTTGCTTTATATGTTAATGAGAAAATAGTTGCGATAGCCGGGATTGTAATACGAACAAATTTCTATTATGGAAAGCACCTATTTGTTTATGATTTAGTTACAGTTTCAAGCGAACGCTCTAAGGGGCATGGCGGAAAACTATTAGATTATGTTCATCAACTAGGTAAAGATAATAATTGTGAAAATGTAGCCTTAGAATCTGGATTATTTCGCAAGGAAGCTCATAAATTTTATGAAAAAAATATGGAATATGAAAAATATTGCTATTCTTTTAAAAAGATTCTATAAATGTAAGTTAGGGACTGGCGTAACGGTGTTCAAAAAACACAAACGTCCGTCCCTTTTTTAGTGAAGACATTTAACAATTCTTGCAAGAACTATCATAATAGAGTATTTAATGTATGTTGATTTACCTCCGTTCGTGATACTTATAGGACACTTCCTTTTTGAGGTTGTAAAATAATTTAGTTAGTAAACCCTATAAAAAAGCAGCAAAAGGAGATTCATCTTGGGTATTTTGTAAAAGCTGTTTTAAATAGTTTATGAGTTTTTTTATGGAGGTGAAAAGATGTTGCCGTTGCTGGTAGGCTTGCAGGAATTCATTATGGTTATGACAGCATTCTTCTCTAAGGAAGCAAGAGCTTGCAATAGAACTTTCTAAGCAAGTCCCGGAAAGCTTTGCGAGTAAACTCTACCTCTTAGATGACGAGCGATATAAGTTAATTAAAAAGATCGTAAATCATTCAGGGTTCCTATACGACTATGATCTTTCATTTAAACAAATAAGTGTTCTCAGAGATTATAGTATGATTTTTTTCCAGCAAATACGATAATAAAAATGTGTTATTTATGCCAACAGAACTCATTCAAATTTTTAAAGATGTGGACGGGTCGAAGTTAAAAAGCACGATTCAAGAAAATACCGAAATGATACATATAGCACATGGAATGGCTTATTATTATGGAGTTGTTAATAGCACGTACCTCGCTAAGCAGGTTGAAAAATTAACAGGTACAAAAATTGACCGTATGAACTTCTTTACGACACTTTCATTTGCAGCCAAATACCATGGTCAAGTAAAAGAGACGTATGATGGTTACGTTGATTTTCGAATTTTTACACATAGTGATATCATAAAAGCTCATAAAGAAAGAGCGAATATCGATTATAAATCATTTACAAAAGATCAATTAATTGCAGCTTCTCAAGAATTTTATTTTGAAAAAAATAAGACGATGATGGATTTTCTGAAGTTTTTTAAAGAACATTATGAAATCTCAAATTTAGAGCTCGAGGAAGTAGGGCTTCAATTAGAAAGTATGATTAAAGAAGAATCACCGCCAAACAAGCTAATTGAATACTTGCAAAGTGTTTTTGAATTTCCAACTTTTGAGTTTGTACAAGACTTAACTGGCAGGCTAATGGATTTGTACAATCATACGCGTTCATGGATTTTAAAAGGCCATACACCAAATGAAATCCATCAATTAGAAAAGAAACATTTGCAGCCCCTAAAAGAAACGCGATTTAGTACAAATGCCGAAGATAATAAAGTTATACAACTGAGCAATTACAGAAAGACAGGCAGAAATGATCCCTGTCCGTGTGGTAGCGGTAAAAAATATAAGAAATGTTGTAAAAATTAAGTGATATATGTGGGACGGGGGGGCAGGTCCCGTGTCCCCATAGCAGCTAGATTCTATTAGCATTCTCAATTAATTTTAGGTCGTAACGCCCTAGGAGGACTTTTTCATCAAAATCCAATTCTTCAAGTACCATTTGGATCTTAGTTCTATCATGTAACATTCGTAAGCTCTCAAATGGACTATTTTCTAGATCATTGACATCTTCACCATAATTAAGAATGTCCTGCTTATAAATGCTCATTTTAACACATCCTTTACTTTACCTAGGTAAGTATATTCAGGATTATTTTTAAAGTAGTTATTAGGATTTCCCATCAAACATGTTTCCATCAATCCATCTTATCCAAACATAACTATCCATGTACCATCGTCAAAAGTAAAATATCTTTTTTCGAATTTTGAAAGAGATACTACTAATTACTTATACTACCAATGATTAGTGTCAGAAAACAGAAGATTTATGCTTTTGAATCAGTGGTCTGTACAAGAAGTATGGGGGATTTTCCCGAAGAGAAGTGGTCGTGAAACGTCAGATTATTACACTGATCACTATTTTAGACTAGTTTCATTAAGTCCTTCATTTGAAAATGACCACTTAGTTGAAAATCTCGAACACGTGATTGAGTCCCTCATTTCACGAAGAAATTCATTACCTGCATAGTAATTTAGTCCTTCTTTATTATCGTTTAATGAGAAAAGGGGATATGGTAGTTTTTAAGGTTTCAGTAATTATCTGAAGTGAAGGAAGGGGAGAAGAATATCTTCTCCTCTTTTTCAATAGACGGAAATCGCAACTCTAGCTCAGGTAGAATCATCTTCAACGGAAGGCCACGAATTACAGAGGTTTCCGTTGGAGAAGTTAAAGACTACTTATTTTCCAATAGTATTTTCTTGATCTCATTTTCCGATAATTGGGTGACGGTAGTGATTGTTTTCATGTCACAACCTTGGTCAAGCAATCGGAATATCATTTCTTTCCGTTCTTTCTCAATGCCTTTTTGAATTCCTTCTTCAAACCCTT
>SKOL01000517.1 GCA_007120055.1 Anaerobacillus sp. | reverse complement strand
GGAATAATATGAAATTCCTTCCGCATGAAATGATAAAAGAGATGATAAAAAACAACAAACATTAATATCGCCGCAAAAATATAATGAACCCAAAGAGTAGCTTCATAGCTTAATAACCACTGTGTTCCAAAGGGTTGAACGAGTAAATACCTTCCATATAAAGGCATTTGCCCCATCCCAGTGATTATTAACATGAAAATTGATATCGCTGTTGTCCAATGAACAAACCGATTCGATAGTGGCTGTCTAAGAATTTTCTCTTTCTTTGTTTTCATCAAAAACACCCCCTTCGTTCTTTTTACCTTTTAATGTTTTGTAAGCAGCAATTCCTGCCGTTGCTGCACCAGCAATTGGAGCTACTAAAGTCGCTAGTACTAGACCGTGTGCCGAATCTAACATATTTTCAACTTTTGGTTCCATCGTTGGTCGGCCATCAGGACGCGGAGTTCCATCATGATTTTCTGCCTTGCTTTTGACAATTGCATCATTAATTTTATCGAATGGAACTTTTGACACATAAAACGTTAACGTTCCACCGTTTTCTTCGTTTCCATACACATAACCACCAATTTCTTCTGCTTTTTCTTCTGCAAGCTTTCTCATTTGGTCTACTGGACCAAATTCAATGGCTCCTGTTGGACACGATGTTTCACATGCTGGTTTTTCACCTTTTGCCAATAAGTCACTACACATATCACATTTATACATGACTCCACCACCCGCTAAATCAGGAGCAAGGTGCATATAAACTCCGACCCCCGCTTGACGTTGTGGAATATCCCAAGGGCAAACGTCTCTACATTTCGCGCCTCCCATACAGAAAAACTCATCAATCTTTACAGCGCCTTGTTCTGATTTCTCAATAACACCAAATGGACATAACTTTTGACACGGTGCATCTATACAGTGCATACAGCGCCTTGGAACTGAGACCATCTCAGTAACGCCATCGTGAGAAACTTCTACTTGATCGACAAACGTCCAATTATATGGTGTTAAACGATCTGTTCGATCTTGTTCCTGTGAGTAATCCTCATGTCTTTTTTGAGGCCAGTAATCTTTAAGTGGCCCTTGTGGTTGTGGAAAACGATGCTCATTTTTCGTTTTACAAGCCGTAACACATAATGGCGTATCGTAATTCGCACACCCATCACATTTCGTTAAATCAATAATGGAAGCAACATAACCATTAACCTTGTCTTCTTCCCCTTCTGCAAATACTGAATTACTTGTCGCTGCTACTACTCCAGCAGTAACCGTCGCTTGTGCCGAACGTTTTAAAAACGTTCGACGGTCTAGTTTGTTTTTTTCTGTCATTATCATTAACCCCCTCAAACCCTCATCAGTTTATTTGTTTTACTTGGATATTTATTTTGTTAAACATGCCCTCGTCGGTTGGATATACCCTCATTGGTATATCTGTATATGTATAATAACACATTTCTTTATACTCGTGTGGGTATATTTTAAAATCTTTCATTAAAAATTTTAAAAAAAGCATTTTAAAGCAATTGCTTCATTATATTAAAAAGTTGTGTCATCGAATGAGTGCTCTAAAAACATAAGGTAAGTAACCTTCTTAAGGGTTATTTAGGAGGGGTTCTTGATAATTTCTTCATTAATCAAATAATAATTTCTGATTGGAATAAGTTTTAATTTTTATTTAAAAATAAGGAAGGTAATATCTTTTGCATGCTTGAAAGTGATTATTTAAAGGTGTTGACAGAAATAAATATACCCTGTATAGTATAGATATACCCGAAGGGGTATGAAGATGAGCAAAAGGAAAGGAGCGTGAAACAGTTTATGAAAAATATTTATATGTTCCCGCAAAAATATATATTAATTAGTGTGCCTTTAACGTTAATTCTTGGATTTATTATCGGCACTATCGTAGACACTTCATTTTTTAGGGGTACGATTTTAATCGCTACCATTATTATGATTTATGCGACATTGATTGGTTTTAAGCTAAAAGAGTTAACTTCAATCAAGGGATCAAAAATACTTGGAGCGTCGATTGTAATTAACTTCGTCGTTATTCCAGTGGTTGCTTATCTTTTAGGTAGCGTATTTTTGACAGAATACCCGATAATGTTTGCTGGATTAGCACTAGCCGCCTTATTACCGACAAGTGGGATGACGATATCATGGACTGCTCTTCAAAAAGGGAACGTACCTGCCTCTGTGAAGTTAACAGTTTTCGGTCTAATTATCGGTTCGATTATTACGCCTTGGTATTTACTTGTGATGGTAGGACAATACGTGAATATCGACATTTTAGCAACCATGAGAACTATAGCATTAGTCGTTTTTTTACCGATGTTTTTAGGGCATATTACGTTTAAGTTATTATTACGAAAGTACACACTTGAACAGTTTCAAAAACAAGTGAAACCGAATTTAGCTCCTTTAAGTATTTGGGCGATGTTATATGTTGTTTTTGTCAGCATTAGTACACAAGCAACGATGATTGCAGAAAATTTACAGTTAATCTTCATAGCGATCTTTGTATTAATTGCTTTTTATGGCTTATTACTTGTTAAGTACATTTGTTGCTCTTAAATTTTTTAATAGAAATGATGGGATTGCACTCGTCAATGGAACTGTTTTAAGAAACCTTTCTATTGCGATTGGGCTTGCCGCTACAGCCTTTGGAGCTGAAGCTGCACTAATTGTCACGATTGCCTTTGTCGTTCAACAACAAAGTATCGCTTACTATGGAAAGCTTTCAAATAAATATTGGTTTAAGATGAGTGAAAAACCTCAAACACCATAAAAGGTGTTATTAAATATTTGTCATAATGTTCTCACGCTCGGAAGAAAACTTTTTTTAAAAAACTGTTAAAATATCATATAAAAATAAATTAAAACTAACGAAAGAGAGTGATCAACTATGAATAAAATGACATTAATGGTGAATGCAAAAACAGAAGGAATTACAGTTACAGCGAAGGCTGGTAAACATGAGTTTATTATAGATGAAGGAAAACAAATGGGAGGACAAGATTTAGGTCCAAATCCATTACAATCTGTATTAGGAGCATTAGCAGCTTGTGAAAATGTAACAGCTCGTTTCATTGCCCGAGAAATGAATTTTGATCTTCAAGACATCACATTTAAAATTAAAGGTGAATTCGATCCTAAAGGTTTCATGGGAGACCCATCGGTTCGTCCTTATTTTGAAACTGTAACAGTGGAAGCAATGGTAACAACTAGTGAAAATGACGATCGAATTAAAGAAATGCAAGAGAAAGTTGAAGCACGTTGCCCAGTTTACACGATGCTAAAAGCAGCAAATGTAGAACTCAACGATACTTGGACAAAAGCATAATAATTTCTTTATTTAAACTAACTTTTAAGTAAATCTACATCATCAGTTAAACTCCCACCCAACTGGTGAGTATACTTAATGTGAGGGTTTCGCAATCAAAAAAACTAAGGCTTTCGCCACAATATGACGAAAAGCCTTAGTTTTTTATATGGATTTTTTGTTAAAAAAGTTCGTGTCCACCTCAGACGGACATTTTAACGATTTGTCCACGAGCGGTGTCAGACACCTAATTTAAATTTGCTAACTTCAGCTTGGAGTTTTTCGGCCATTTGTGAAAGGCTTTCGGCAGCGGAAGCTATTTCTTCCATCGTTGCCATTTGTTCTTCTGCTGAAGCGGCAACATTTTGTGAGTACACAGATGATTGTTCTGCGATATTTGCTGCAT
>SKOL01000780.1 GCA_007120055.1 Anaerobacillus sp. | reverse complement strand
CGATTCCTTTAATTGCAAGCTCGATCATGAGTAAAAAAATAGCTTCAGGAGCCGATGCGATTGTTTTGGATGTAAAAACGGGTGCTGGAGCATTTATGAAGGAATTAAGGCAAGCTGAAGAATTAGCAAAAGCAATGGTTGATATCGGGAATAACTTAGGTAGGAATACGATTGCCGTTATTTCTGATATGAGTCAACCTCTCGGCTTTGCTATCGGTAATGCACTAGAGGTAAAAGAAGCAATTGATACGTTAAAAGGCGAAGGTCCAAGCGATTTAATGGAGCTTTGCTTAAATTTAGGTAGTCAAATGGTAGTTCTTGGAGGCGGAGCGAAAACGTTAACTGAAGCTCGTGAACGACTAGAAGAAGCAATTTCCTCAGGAAAAGCGTTAGAAACGTTTAAAACATTTTTAAGCGCACAAGGTGGCGACGTTTCTGTTGTTGATGATGTAAGTAAATTGCCAACAGCAAAGTATAAAATTGATGTGCCGGCAAAACAGTCTGGTTACGTTTCCGAAATCATTGCCGATAAAGTTGGTGTTGCAGCAATGATTTTAGGTGCAGGACGTGCGACAAAAGAATCAGTGATTGACTTAGCGGTAGGAATTGAACTACGCAAAAAAATTGGAGACTACGTAAATCAAGGTGAACCGCTTTTAACACTTCATAGCAATCAAGAAAATGTTGACGAATGCTTAAAAAGAGTGTATGAATCTTACAAAATTTCTGACGAAGAAGTAAGTGCACCAACGTTAATTTATAAAGAAATAAGATAACTAATTTTAAAGGATGTCATTACCCTATTTTTGTGGGTAATGGCATCTTTTTTTTGGTTAGTTGGTTAGTTGGTTAGTTTATAGTTGGAAAGTGGAAAGGGAAAATCTAATTTTTACAAACCAGGTAGTGACCATGCATCATTATACTGATTTTGTATGAAAAAAGGCGGATGATTTCGTGAATGAGCCTCTGAGATTCGCGAGAAGGTGCTCCTGCGGTTACTCGTCGCAAAGCAGCACGGAGCCTTTGCTAAGAAGCGTGCCATGATGTGATTGAGGTCAGTATCTTCACAGCGAAGAGAAGGAAATCATTCGCCTTTTTATGTAATTGAGCTCAGTAGCTTTGGTAACGAGTAGTGTCAGGGCATTTTATATAAAATTAGTACTTATTTTTTCCATAAGCTGTATAAAAAAGACGGAAGTGGAAAAAATGCTAGAGAATAGAATGGAGGGATATTGATAATGAGGGGATTTTTTGTTCGATTTTTAGTGGTAACAATACTACTGGCTACCTTTCCATTAACAGCAATTGCTGAGGAAGGAAAAGTAAACTTAGCAAAAGAGTCATCATCAGCTATCTTAATGGAGCGAGATACCGGGACTATTTTGTTTGAGAAAAATAGTAACGAAAAGCTACCACCAGCAAGTATGACAAAGATTATGACAATGCTTTTAATCATGGAAGCATTAGATCAAGGGAAAATAACACTTGATGAAAAAGTAAGAACAAGTGAACGGGCAGCTTCAATGGGAGGATCGCAGATTTTCTTAGAAGTTGGCGAAGAAATGACAGTTGAAGAAATGCTTAAAGGTATAGCGATTGCATCAGGAAATGATGCATCAGTAGCAATGGCTGAGCACTTAGCCGGTTCCGAAGAAAATTTTGTAGCAATGATGAATGATAGAGCAAAAGAGCTTGGGTTAACCGATACTAACTTTTTAAATTCAAATGGTTTACCTGCCGAAAATCATTATACTACGGCTTATGATTTGGCGATCATTTCAAAGGAACTGTTAAAATATGAAGATGTCCTCGCTTACACTAGTTTGTATGAAGATTATTTGAGGCAAGATACAGATAATAAATTTTGGCTTGTTAATACTAATAAATTAGTTAAGTTCTACCCAGGGGTAGATGGTCTGAAAACAGGATATACTCGTGAAGCAAAATATTGTTTAACTGTTACAGCTAAGAAAAATGATATGCGTGTAATTGCGGTTGTCATGGGAGCTGAAACACCAAAAGAACGAAATCGACAAATAACTGAAATGTTAGATTATTCATTTAGTCAATATACTACACACAACCTTTATGAACGAGGTCACGTAATCACAGAATCGAAAGTTAGCAAAGGCCAAAAGCCTTCAGTTGAAGTAGTAACTTCGGAAACGGTTTCTGTATTAACGAAAAAGGGAGAAAATATTGAAAATGTGGAAGAAGATATTTCTCTAGATAAGAATTTAAAAGCACCGATTAAAAAAGGTGATCAAATTGGTTTACTCCGCCTTGAAAAAGAAGGGAAGACTTTAGCTGAAGTACCTCTAGTAGCGAATGATGATGTAGGAGTCGCTTCTTGGTGGCAACTTTTCAAACGAACGACGGCAAAGTTTGGTGGTAAATCGTAATGTGAAATTTATGAATACTCATTTTGTAGTTGGACAGGAAAAACCTGATTTACCTAATTTTTATGTTAAAAATTGACGGTACATCGTCATGATCGTTTTTTGTGAAAAAAGAATGTTCGGGCGCTTTTCTTGAGTGAGCCTCTAAAATTCGTCAGAATTTTAAAGCGAAGCGAAAGAAAAGCGATCGACATTCCATTCATTCGAGGTAGTTATGAGAAAATTGTCATGACAGATATCGTATAGATAGATCCTTCTATTGAAAAAGGATATCCTATTTAAAATAATTTTCTATTATTGCCGAATAAGCACTAGTTTTGTCAGTAAGAAGGATTGAAAGACAACTTTATAGAAATCACTTTCTAGCACAATATTTCTTAAGAATAATACTTTTACTTTTTAATACGTGAATTTCATAATTACCTTAATTGTGCCATATCAAACTATGTGTAGTTGCGAGCGGTTTAACGCACTACATCACTACATATAGAGACTTAATGGCGATAATATTGAATTATGAAATTCATTAACGTGTTAAAGTAAAAGTAGTTTTCTTGCTATGGGTTATTTAAGCTTTTAAGAAAAATTGTGAAGTAAATGTTTATTTATGATAGGGAGTGAGTGTAAGTGAGCTTAACCATTAAAATGGAGAAAAAAGACGCGATACTTTGTGTAAGATTAAATGGAGAGTTAGATCATCATTCTAGTGAAATGTTACGAAAAGAAGTAGATAGTGAATTACAAACAGGGAAATACAAGCACTTAGTTTTTAATTTAGAAAACTTATCATTTATGGATAGTTCAGGGTTGGGTGTCATTTTAGGACGTTATAAGCAAATAACAAATAATGGTGGAGAAATGGTTGTTTGCTCGATTACGCCTCCGATAAAACGTTTATTCGAAATGTCTGGATTATTTAAGATTGTTAGATTAGCTGACAATGAGCAATTTGCACTAGAAAAATTGGGGGTGGCATAATGAAAAACATTATGGAGCTTCAGTTTTCCGCCCTTAGTCAAAATGAATCGTTTGCTCGAGTAACTGTCGGAGCATTTGTTGCTCAATTAGATCCAACAATGGATGAGTTAACTGAAATAAAAACCGTTGTTTCTGAAGCTGTAACTAATTCGATTATTCACGGTTATCAAAATAACCCTGAGGGCATTGTGTATATATCAGTTCTACTTGAAAATGATGTAGTAAAAATTTCAATTAAAGACGAAGGTATTGGTATCGACGACATCGATGAAGCAAGACAACCATTGTATACAACCAAACCAGAGTTAGAAAGATCTGGCATGGGCTTTACAATTATGGAAAACTTTATGGATG
>SKOL01000141.1 GCA_007120055.1 Anaerobacillus sp. | reverse complement strand
TACCTTTATAAAATTAATCTTTTTAGATTTAAATCCTGTATATTTTATAGACACTTTCATAGTTTTTTTAATTGCTTGTGCTTACTATACGTTTCGAGGTGTAAAGAGTGGCTTATTTTTAGCGGCTGAAGAAAAACAATCTAAGAGAAGGATGCTAAAAGGGATCATAGTAGGAGCAATATTTTTTGGTGCTTTTATGACTTTTATCAATGGGTCTGGGAAAAGTTTTAAAGAACATATTATTGAATTTCTTTTTTATAGTATATTTTGGGGATTTTGTATGTATTTGTGGGAAAAATGGACAACACAAAAATCTAAAAAGAATGCAGATAAGTTAGCTGAGTGAATTAAACGTTAATAAGTTAAGTGCTAGGCACTTAACTTTTTCTGTTTGATTTGCTTCCTACAGAAGATCAGCGCCAATCGCACTATTTAAATATTATGTAAATAACTTTAGCGTCAAACTTGTTGTTACAATCCTAAAGGCGACTCATATAAATAGGGTAAAAGCTAACAGGGGTTGAAATCTATGGACAAACAAAATAGTAAATTTAGGTGGGTAGTATTTGCTTCTGTGCTGTTTACGTATTTATTAATGGCGAGTCAAAGAACAGCTCCTGGTTTAATAACAGATCAATTAATGACCGATTTTAGTGTAACTGCTTCAACGATTGGACTATTAACGAGTATTCAGTTTTTAGTTTACACGAGTTTGCAAATTCCGATGGGGGTTTTGGCTGATCGATATGGTCCTAATTTTTTTCTCATCATTGGTGCAGTCCTTGTAGGTGTAGGAACAATCATCTATAGTTTTGGTACGCATGAGCTTGTTTTGTTTTTTGCTAGAGTTTTAACGGGGACGGGGGATGCGACGATCTGGGTCAATATGGTATTAATTTTGAGTCAATGGTTTCGTCCCAAAGAATTTGTTCGATTCATAGGTTTAGCAGGGATGACCGGAAGCCTCGGTTTTCTTTTAGCGACTGTCCCTTTCTCCTTATGGATTGACCTACTAGGTTGGAGGGGAGCGTTTTTTTCCGCTGGATTATTATTATGTGCATGTGGCCTACTCCTTTATTTTGTCTTGATAAAAAAACCAAAACAACTCTTTCCCAACGAACCCGTAGTTTTAGAAAACGAAATAAACCGTGAAAGAATAATAGTTATGTTAAGGAGAATATTTTCAACGCGGCAAGCATGGGCTTTATTCTTTTGTCACTTCGGGCTTGTCGGCGGGTATTTAGGTTTTATTAGTTCGTGGGCAGTGCCTTACGGGATGAATGTCTATGAAATGACACGTTCTGGTGCAAGTCAGCTCATAATGATTGGTTTGATCGGCGCACTGATTGGAGCGCCACTAACTAGTTGGATTGCAAGTCGCTTAGAAACTATTAAACGCCCTTATGTCGTTGTTCATTTCATTATTTTTATGAGTTGGTCTTCATTTCTTATCTTTCAAGGCCATCCTCCAGTTTCTTTACTAATTATCCTTTTCTTTATCATTGGCTTTGGTTTTGGAGCAAGTGCTTTAACTTTTGCCGTCGTGCGCCAATCTTTTCCTATGAAAGAATCTGGGCTCGTTTCTGGCTTTGCAAATACAGGTGGCTTCTTGAGTGCGGTATTGCTGCCGAGTATATTTGGTAGGATATTGGATCATTTTAATTCTGCTTCAAGTCACTTAAGTGCCGGATACAACTACGGTTTCATCATTCCAGTGATTTTCTCGATGATTGGACTCATTGGAGTGATGAGTATTAGGGAAAAACAAAAGGACGCCGAAAAGATTGTTATGTAAGGTTGTGGAGTATTTAAACGATCTACTTTTCTTGAAAAGAAACCGGAGAAATATATGATAAATTTTGAGAAGTCCCTTGCAAAAGTTTATGTAATGTTGTTTAATGAATTTAGAAAATTAAATATTTTAAGCTTAAAAGTGCTTAATACTAAATAGTATTGAGATAATAGGGAAATCGGTGAGAAACCGATGCAGCCCCCGCTACTGTAAGCGCTGATGAAATTGCGAAAATCCACTGATAATAATGTCGGGAAGGAAGCAAAAGTAAGTAGAAGCGTAAGCCAGGAAACCTGCTTTTAAAGTCGTTTTTATTATTCTTCGGAGGGAAGGATAGAATTCATGATGGTATAGTTTTGCTTTAAAACTATCAATATATGTATTCTCTATCCTTAACTTCGTGTTAAGGATTTTTTGTATGGAAAAACTAAATATCATAAAGACAACACTTTTCACTCCTGTTCCAAGAGAGTGCAGTTGTTTATTAAAACGATCTAACTTAAATTTCAATCGACCTAGTTTAGCCTTTAAAAAAGTAATTTCTTTATCTAAATACTCATGCTCGAATTGGTAGGCATGGTAGTAAATGTTGGTTTGTTTTTTAAACTCTACAACATAATAATTACCTTTTTGCTGCTCGCGAGAACTTTTGTTAAACTTTGGCTTTCCTTTAACAAAAGAATCTTTTATCTTTTGCAAAAATGTTAATCTACTTTTTGTAGACTTTATTTTCTTTTTAATACTATTGATTTGTTCTTTCTTGTTTTGGATGTACATTTTCTTTAGTTCTTCTTGCGAAGAAAAGAGGGCATTTGCCTCTTGAACCACACTGTTAGCGTAATAATCATTGAATGAATACTTGTTTTTCACCGTAAGGTGCATACTTTCTTTACGCTTTGATTGTTTTGATCGCTTCTCTTTTACTTGTAACTGAAAAGAGAAATGCTTCGCTTGGTTGAACAGACGAAGGGTGTGCGAAATCGCATGTTGCATGTTTTCTGGTACTGAATTTTTGTAAATTCGTTTCGAAAAATATGCTCGTTTCATTTCACACACCCCTTAATAGTAGATGTTTCCATTATACAAGAACCTATGTTTGTTAGCTATTTTCAATTTGGGTTTTAAAACAAAAAAAGCCATTCATCCCCCACTTTACACTTCGTAAGAAGTGGGGGTCTTCTGGCTCAAGTTCGATAAAGTGAAGAACCTAAGTCAGGAGACCTGCCTTATTTTGTAACAACGAATACCTACGGGCTATAGGTAGACGTGCTGAAACACTTGTATACTTTTGTATCCAAATGTATTTTAACGAGGGTGGGACAAAACAAAGTGTCAGACACCGCTAGACACCGAATATAGATATATGATAAATCTTTACGTCTATATTTAGTAGGATCCGCGTGGTGTCAGACACTTTTGTCCCACCCTCATTTTTATTTTAACAAATTAAAGGAGGCGCATAAAAATGAACGGAAAATTGATCGAAATTGAATAAGTGATATTAGAAACATTGTCTGCACTTCAATTTTTGGTTTTAGAAAGGGGGCAATAAAATGACAGAACGACGCATCGTCATCGCAGGAACTGGTAGTGGAGTAGGGAAAACGACGATAACGATTGGGTTAATGGCGGCATTGAAAAAAAGGGGTTTGGTTGTTCAAGGATTTAAATGCGGTCCTGATTATATTGATCCTACTTATCATACGGCTGTCACCAAAAGAACATCACGAAATCTCGATAGTTGGATGTTAAATGAAGAAATCGTGAAAGGGATACTAAAGAATGGAAGCATAGGAGCGGATATATCCATTATAGAAGGAGTGATGGGCTTTTATGATGGGAAAGATCCAAGAAGCGATAAAGGAAGCACCGCCGATATTAGTGTTGTTACCAATAGCCCAGTCATCCTTGTCGTTAATTGTGCAAGTATGGCTCGCAGTG
>SKOL01000224.1 GCA_007120055.1 Anaerobacillus sp. | reverse complement strand
CTGGGAGTGGTTTAAGAAAAATCCAACTGGTTACCCGAAACAATAACTTTTGAAAGGACTGGTAACTATGTCAGTAAATATACATGTACAAATCGAAAGGTTACTTCAATTTGCGGTTGAAAGTAATTTGATTAATCAGTGGGACAAAGATTATAGTCGTAACTTAGTATTAGGAGCTTTAGAGCTTGATGAAGCAATAGAGGTAGAAGTTCCAGTTGAGAGACTCGATTCTCCGGTTGAAATTTTAGAAGAAATACTGGATTGGGCGGCTGAAAATAATCGTCTTCAAGAAAATACGGTTACTTATCGAGATTTACTAGATACGAAAATTATGGGATGTTTAGTACCTAGGCCTTCTGAAGTGATTCGTATTTTTAATGAGAAGTATCAACAAAATCCGAAAGAAGCTACCCAATATTTTTACCAATTATCAAAACAAAGTCACTATATTCGCACCGATCGCATTGCTAAAAATGAGCATTGGTACAGTCCGACACCTTATGGAGATATGGAAATTACGATTAATTTATCGAAACCTGAGAAAGACCCAAAAGCAATTGCAGCAGCAAAACAGTTAAAACAAAGCTCTTATCCGAAATGTTTACTTTGTAAAGAAAATGTCGGTTATGCTGGACGAGTGAACCACCCTGCAAGACAAAATTTACGTGCGATACCAGCTACCATTAACGATGAGCTATGGTACTTACAGTATTCACCGTTTGTTTACTATCATGAACATTCGATTTTATTTTCCGAAAATCATGTTCCGATGAAAATATCTAAGCAAACATTTTCTCGATTGTTAGGATTTGTTGAGCAGTTTCCACACTACTTTGTCGGTTCGAATGCGGATTTACCAATCGTCGGTGGATCTATTTTAAGTCATGACCATTTCCAAGGGGGATACCACGATTTTCCGATGGCTAAAGCTGAATTGGAAGAAACGTTTCAGTTACCGCAGTTTCCGAATGTTACCGTAGGAATTGTAAATTGGCCAATGTCAGTTCTTCGCCTTCAAAGTGAGGACCAGCAACAAGTCGTTGAGATTGCCGATCATATCCTTCGTTGTTGGAAACAATATTCCGATGAAGAAGTTGGTATTTATGCTTTTAGTGGCGATACTCCTCATAACACGATCACACCAATCGCTAGACGAAGAGGAGAATTATACGAACTAGATTTAGTTTTACGAAATAACCGGACAAATGAACAGCATCCAGATGGGATTTTTCACCCACATGCGGAAGTTCATCATATAAAAAGGGAGAATATCGGCTTAATTGAAGTGATGGGATTAGCGGTTCTACCTGGTAGATTAAAAGATGAACTTCAATTATTAGCGAAAGCTTTAATAAAAGATGATGAATTAAGTGAAGTAAAACAAAACGAAGAAATCATCAAGCACCTACAATGGGCTCAACAAATTAAAGAAAATTATAATGATTTAAACGAAGCTAATATAGAACAAATTTTAAAAGAAGAAGTGGGATACATTTTTTCCACCATCCTTGAACACGCAGGTGTATTCAAGCGAGATGAAAAAGGAAAAACGGCATTCATAAAATTCGTGACATCTTTAAAAGATTTTTAGGTTTTTGTCCGGAAAAAATTAGATCAGTTTGATCGTTATAACTAAAGATAGCCCTCTTTAAAAAGTCATTATTTATTTTGAAGAGGGTATTATTATTTTTAAAAACTTATAAAGGAGAATATAGCTAATATGGCAATAAAAAAAGAATTATTTGCACAGTTGGACGATAAAAAGATTTATTCTTATACACTGAAAAATCAACAAGGAATGGAAGTGGCTTGTATAGATTACGGCTGTGTTATTACAAGTATCTCTGCCCCAGATGCAAAAGGAAAACTTGAAAACGTTGTACTAGGGTTTAATACATTAGAAGATTATCAAAAGTACTCACCATACTTTGGGGCTGTATGTGGTCGTGTGGCAGGCCGTATTACTAGAGGACAGTTCGAACTTACCGGTAAGAAATATCAACTAGCAACGAACAATGGTGATCACCACTTACATGGTGGGTTAGAAGGTTTTGACAAAGTAGTATGGAATTCAACGACCGTTGAAACAGATGATGAGTTAACGGCTGTATTTTCTCATTTAAGTAAAGACGGAGAAGAAGGTTATCCGGGTAATGTAGAAATGACAGTTAAATATACATTAACAAATAATAATGAATTCATCATAACCTATGAAGGTGAAACAGATGAAACCACGTTATTGAATGTTACAAATCATACGTACTTTAACTTAAGTGGCAACGCTAAGCGCGATATTTTAAATCATCGTTTAGAGCTAAAAAGTGACCAGTTTCTTGAATTAAATAATGGACTAGTTCCATCAGGTGAACAATTAACAGTCGAGGGCACTCCTTTCGATTTTCGAAAAGGGAGAAAAATCATTGATGGTACGACATCAACACACCCACAAAATCAATTAGCGGGTGCTGGATATGATCATCCATTCCTTTTAAATGAAAACAACCAAAGTGAGATTGTTTTAGTCGATGATGAAAGCGGACGTTGTTTAATGATTGAAACAGATCAACCTTGTGTTGTTCTTTATACAGGAACCCAACTCCAAGATGATTTCAAAATTGGCGATGTACAGTCGAGAAAATACCTTGGTTTATGTTTAGAAACTCAAGGCGTTCCAGATGCTATTAATCACGCCCATTTTCCTTCAGTCGTTCTTGAAAAGGACCGAAAATATCATTCTCAAACAAAATATTCTTTTGGAATAGTAGAAAAGATTGGTAGCTAATGGAAAAATGTGAGCATAAGCAGGTACAAGAAGTTTTTCAAGCGGAAGGACCTAAATTAATTATGTGTCTAGAGTGTAATGAAATATTGAAAGTATCAAGTAGTGGAAAAAACGAAAAAGTAGTGTGGATTAAGTCGCGCACATAGTATTATCATAGATGAGGTATGAGAACGGATTGGCAATAGGCATAGAAGGTACAATTTAAAACATAAAATAAAGGCTATTCCAAAGTATCATTTACGTTCGATACTGATGGGGTAGCCTTTATTGTGGTTATTTTTTATATGAGACATTTTACATTAAAAACTTATTACAGTTAGGGCATAATGATTTCTTGAAGTCTTTTGGGATAACGGTTCGACAATGATGACAAATTCTTTCTAATTCCTAGAACATTTTGTTAGCTTAAAAGGCACTAAATACTTTTTTGGTAAAACGACAGAGTTTTACACACGAGGTGGAGATTTTCGACAAAAACTTACCCATAGTTATCGCTTGTGGAAATTAAAGCAATAAGAAGATAGGTATGATGATTTAAATTTGAATGGGTAATAAAACACTATAAAGGGCTGTCCAATTTAGGGGGGGCCCTATTTTTTTGCCAAGAAATCTCTCGACTTCCATAAACCCTTTTTGTTGTATGCACCATTAACAATGTACTAAACTTAAAAATATAGATAGAAAGTTTTGGAACTCGGTACTTTGTAAGTGCAATATCGTTGTAAATAGAGCGTCAGCCTCCTTGGAAGAGAAGGATATTTGCCGTTGATATGGAGAAAATACTCGAAAAGCACTTATTACTAAAAAACAAAAGGAGATATAATGCCAAATCAAAATGGACGATTAAAAACAGAAGCAGGATGGAACTTAGACAATAGCTATGCACGTCTGCCTGAAGCACTTTTTAGTAGCATTAACCCCGCTTCAGTGCCTTCACCACAATTAATTGTTTT
>SKOL01000764.1 GCA_007120055.1 Anaerobacillus sp. | reverse complement strand
GTATAGTTGGGAAGAATTAAGCGCTGATAGGCAGAAACGATACGAATACGAAGCGCGCTTGAAGAAATACCTTGATGAAATATCGTTCATTGAAGAACAAGAATATCGCTATAAACAAGGGATGGAAAAAGCTCTTAAAGAAGGATTGGAAAAGGGTATTGAACAAGGACTACAAAAAGGTATGCAACAAGGATTAGAACAAGGAATTGAAAAAGGAAAACAACAAGGAGAGAAAGAAGCATTGAAAAAAGTAGCTTTAGGCTTGAGTGAAGAGGGATTGACGCTTGAAATGATTGTCAAACTTACTGGTTTGGCGAAAGAGGAAGTCGAGCAGCTCATCAATAATAAATAAATTATTTTAAAAGACCCCCGAGCCATAATAGGTACGGAGGTCATTTTTCTGTCTACGTCATTCATAAAGTTATCGTGTATAAATTACACAGTCACAGGTTTTCTTAGCTTCGATAACATATCAACCGTCATTTTGGCAAGATCGTATTCAGCTTTGAAACCCCATTCTTGGTTTGCTGTTGAGCAGTCGATGCAGTTTGGCCAGCTATCAGCGATCGCCTGTCTAACTGGGTCGACATCATAATCCATGACAAAGTTAGGAATATGCTTTTTAATTTCAGCGGCAATTTGTTCAGGCGCAAAGCTCATTGCAGTTACGTTAAATGAGTTACGGTGGATCAACTTCGCAGGGTCCGCCTCCATTAATTGAATAATACCGTTAAGAGCATCAGGCATATACATCATATCCATGTAAGTGCCTTTATCAATATACGATGTGTAACGACCGTTTTCGCTCGCTTTGTAATAAATGTCAACGGCATAATCTGTCGTTCCGCCTCCAGGAAGAGTTGCATATGAAATTAATCCTGGGAAACGAAGTCCACGTGTGTCGACCCCGAATTTTTGATAGTAATAATCACAAAGCAATTCTCCGGACACTTTATTGACGCCATACATTGTTGTCGGACGTTGGATCGTGTCTTGTGGTGTTTGATCTTTCGGTGTCGAAGGTCCAAAAGCACCGATCGAACTTGGTGTGAAAAATTGACATTTTTCCTCTCTAGCTACTTCAAGGGCATTTACGAGTCCGCCCATGTTTAAGTTCCAGGCAAGAAGTGGTTTAGCTTCAGCTGTTGCTGACAATAGAGCTGCTAAATGGATAATCGTGTCGACTTCGTATTTTTTCGCTAACTGTGACATTGCTTCGCCGTCGGTAACGTCTAATATTTCAAACTGACCAGAATGAACAACTTCACTGTCATTTTTACGAATGTCTGTAGCAATAACATTTTTCGCACCGTAAATGTCTCTCATTTTTAATGTTAACTCAGAACCGATTTGCCCTAAAGCCCCAGTTACTAATATTTTTTTCATATACAAAACCCCCTATTTTTCTCTCAGTGTAAATGACTTTAAAAAATTAAGAAGTTACATCAATGAATTTCATAATTCATTATTTTCGCCATTAAGATCAATATATAGTTGCGTCAAAACCATTCGCAAACTATATATTGCGTGATATGGCTCATTTTTGGTAATTATGAAATTCACTCACATGTTAGCTTATATTTTTTCAACATAATCATTTGAAAAATTAATAAGTACTTTATATGCGTCTTATCTATTTTTTTGAACGCGCAGTTTAAATAACTCCTAATTCTTTTCCTATCTTCTTATAAATAGCAATTGCATTATCGAGCATTTCTTTCGTATGAGCTGCTGTTGGCATATTACGAACACGACCTGTTCCCTGTGGGACAGTAGGGAAGACGATTGATTTTGCATAAACACCTTCTTCATACAATCTCTTACTAAATTGTTGCGTCAGTTTTTCATCGCCGATAATACAAGGTGTAATAGGTGTTTCGCTATCACCAATATTAAATCCAAGCTCTTTTAAGCCTTTCTTTAAATAGTCGCCGTTTTCCCAAAGGCGGTCATGGAGTTCTGTGCTTTCCATTAAAATTTCAATCGCTCTTTTAGCTGCTTCAACATCTGCAGGTGGTAGAGCCGTTGAGAATAAGAATGGGCGACTTCTCACTTTTAACCATTCAATAAGATCTTTCTTTCCAGCAACATAGCCACCAACAACGCCAATCGCTTTAGATAAGGTTCCAATTTGGAAATCAACTTTATCAGAAAGGCCGAAGTGTTTGACCGTTCCAGCACCTTTTCCTAAAACTCCAGAGCCATGAGCATCGTCGACATACGTAATTAAATCAAATTCCTCAGCAATTTCAACGATTTCAGGAAGCTTCGCAATGTCCCCGTCCATTGAAAAAACGCCGTCAGTAATGACCATAATTTTATTATAAAGTCCTGATTCTTTCGCTTCTTTTGCTTTTGCTCGTAAATCATCCATGTCAGAGTGATTTACGCGAATGATTTTCGCTTTTGATAGACGACAACCGTCGATGATCGAAGCGTGATTTAGTTCATCAGAAAGAATTGCATCATTTTTGTCCATCACTGCAGAAATAGCAGCCATATTACAGTTAAATCCTGATTGATAAGCGATCGCTGCTTCGGTATGTTTAAATTTAGCAATTGTTTCTTCAAGCTTTGTGTGTAACTCTAACGTACCGTTGATGGTACGAACAGCACCTGCACCCACCCCGAATTCTTCAATTGCTTTGTTAGCTACATCTTTTAATCTTTCATCTGTAGCTAACCCTAAGTAATTGTTAGATGATAAGTTAATTAGTTCTTTTCCATCAATTTTAATAATTGGCCCATTTGCACTTTGTAGTGGGTCAATGACATTAAATAAGCCTTTTTCTTTTAAATCATTAAGATTTTCTGTTAAAAAACGATCTAATACTTTTGACACAACATTTCCTCCTTAGTTCTCAAATGAAAACGCTTTTGTAAGCCTCGGAAAGATAAATGTCCACCTGATACGGACATTTAGTTAGGGCTAAATTGCATGATGTCAACGTTCTATAAAACCATATTAACATAGATTTTATAATTTGTTTACCTAGAAAATACATTATTGTTTTTTGACGCATTAAAAAGATGGGTGTCCATGTCAGATGGACAGTTTGGGTAAAAGTGATTTATGCTTAGTTTTATCCTAAAATAGTAGTGTTAACAACTTTTTTCTAAATAAAGGTGACGGGTACATTTTGTTTATCCGAAAAAATGCAAACAAAAAGGGGCTGTACCAAAATAAGTACCAGACACCGTTAGTCAACTAAATATAAACGGATAATAAATCTATACGTCTATATTTAGTAGTAACGCGTGGTGATCCGACACTAATGGAACATCCCCACTAGATTTTTTGTGATTTTACCCATTGAACGACTTGATCGATGTCTTTTCTGGTTTTTGGGCGTGGCTCCTCGGCTCGATAACCAAAGGCGACCATTACCGAAATGTCAAAGTGGCCGTTTTCAAGTAGTCCTTCTTCCTTGAAAAGGTTGTGCACGCCATGGTAATCAAATCCTTCAATCGGACAAGAGTCGATACCAATTTGAGCTGCTGCCGTCATCATATTACCTAAAGCAATATACGTCTGTTTACTAGCCCAATCGAAGGCGGTCCGCTCACTATCTAAAATATGTAATCCATCTTCTTGGAACTTTTTATAGCGACTTTGGATTTCTGGGATTATCTCGTCAGGAAACTTTTTAACTTCTTTAAGATGGTTGGCAATGTACTCAGAATCATATTTTGTGTCTTGTTTCGTCCGAGCAAAAATTGCCACAAAGTGACTTGC